>JAKAIH010000011.1 GCA_021825225.1 Pseudomonadota bacterium | reverse complement strand
CTAGCGAGGAAATACGCCAGGCGCAGGTGAACGCGCGCGTGCAGGACCGCGCGCGGCTGCTGCGCGCGCTGGAGCACGAAGGGCTGCTGCCGGAGGGCGCGAGCACGGATCCCGCGTCGCTGCCGCTGATGACGCGCGCATTGATGGTCCAGATTCACGCATTCCTCGCGCGCTGCAGCGCGCGCGTGCTGGTGGTGCAGCCCGAGGACGTATTCGGCATGCGCGAGCAGATGAACCTCCCCGGCACCACGAACGAGCACCCGAACTGGCGGCGCAAGCTGCCGCTGGCGCTGGAGCGCTGGCCCGACGACGAGGGCTTCGCCGCCCTTGCGCGCTCGCTCGCGGCGTCGCGGCCGCCTGCCGCCGCGGGCGGCTGAACCTGCGTTTGCACACCCAGCGTCACACATGACATCAGCGACCGCAGCGCACCCGGACGACGACGCGCTCATCGAGACCTGCCGGCAGAAGTCGCTGGAGCTTTTGCGCACCAACCTCTCGCCCGGGGGCATCCTTGCCGCGACCCCCGGCGCACAGGCCGAATCGCGCGGCTACGCGGCGATCTTCGGACGCGACGCCGCGGTGTGCGCGATCGGCATGGCGCTCTCGGGAGACGCCGTGCTCGAGCGCGAGGCGGCCACCGGCCTGGTCACGCTCGCCGGGTACCAGGCGACAAACGGGCAAATCCCGAAATTCGTCGACCTGCGCAAGCAGGAGGCGGACTTCTGGTACCTCGGCTGCATCGACGCCACGCTATGGTGGCTGATCGCGCTCGATTACCTCGATCGCCGCGATCCGGCCGGCGCCTTGCGGCAGCGCTGCGCATCCGAGGTAGCGAAGGCGATCCAGTGGCTGGGCGCGCAGGAGCACCAGCGTTTCTTCCTGCTGCAGCAGAACGAGGCAAGCGATTGGGCAGACATCATGCCGCGCTCGGGCTTCGTGCTCTACACCAATGCGCTTTGGTACTGCGTCAAGCAGCTCTACGCGCTTGCGCGCAGCGAGGAGACGCGTGCCAATTTCAACCAGCTGTTCCACCCCTTCAGCGCCGCGCTGGCCGAATACCGCCGCGCGCGGCTGCTGACCCACTACGTGCAGCGCAAGGCGAAAAACCGCGGCCTCTACCTCTCCTTCGTCAACTTCTCCTTCTTCGGCGACGAAGGCGACGTCTTCGGCAATGTCCTGGCGCTGCTGTGCGGCCTCGCCGACCGCGAGGCCGCGCGGCGCACGCTGCGTGCGCTCGATCGCGCACGCGTTGCCGAGCCCTGGCCGGTGCGCGTGGTGTGCGAACCCATTCCCGCCGGGGACCCGCTATGGCGCGCCTACATGTCGCGCCACCTGCAGAACCTGGAGTGGCAATACCACAACGGCGGGATCTGGCCGTTCGTCGGCGGCTTCTGGGTCGCCGCGCTGGCGCAGGCGGGCGAGGGCGATCGGGCCGGCGCCGAACTGGCAAAACTCGCGCGCGCCAATGCGCTCGATAACTGGTCGTTCAACGAGTGGCTGCACGGCCGCACGCTGGCGCCGCGGGGCATGCGCGGCCAGTCCTGGAACGCCGCCGCCTTCCTCATCGCGCTGGACGCGGTGCGCGAGTGCGGCGCGGGTTTCGCGCTGCGGCCATAGCAGAAACCCGGTGAGCGCTATTATTTCTGCGCCTGCCGGCGCTGCCTGTGGGGGCGTCGCAACCCGGAATGAAAACGCCCGCTTGGGAGGTCTCCCCTTGCATCCTCCTGCTGTCAGGAGGATGCATCCGCTTTTCGCGATCCCACGGGATCAGTCAAGTTAGGGAAGACCACCCAAGCGGGCGTCTACTCGGTTTCGATTATGCACATTCCGCAGGACGGCACTTTGATTATTGTCATCGCCAGGCGTCTTGGCTTATTGCATCGCCGCGCCAGTGCGGTGTGGCCGCGCCGGTTTCGGCGAAGATGCACTGTCGGGTCGCGCGCTAAACCCAGTCCCTGGCGACGAGGAAATCGCGGTAGAGCGCGGCTTCGGCACTGCCCGGCTCGGGCTTCCAGTCGTAGCGCCATTTCACCACCGGCGGCAGCGACATCAGGATCGCTTCGGTGCGGCCGCCCGACTGCAGGCCGAACAGAGTGCCGCGGTCGTAGACCAGATTGAATTCGACGTAGCGTCCGCGGCGGTAGGCCTGGAAGTCGCGCTCGCGCTCACCAAAAGGCATGTCCTTGCGCCGCTCGAGGATAGGGCGGTAGGCCTCGATGAAATGGTCGCCCACGCTTTGCATCAGCGCGAAACAGGTGTCGAAGTCGGGCTGGTTGAAGTCGTCGAAGAAGATACCGCCTACGCCGCGCGGCTCGTTCCTGTGCTTGAGGAAGAAATAGCGGTCGCACCAGGCCTTGAATTGCGCGTGATGGCCGCCGCCGAACGGTTCCAGCGCGAGCTTGCAGCTGCGATGGAAGTGTTCGGCATCCTCCGCGTAGCCGTAATACGGTGTGAGATCCATGCCGCCGCCGAACCACCAGGCGGGCGCGGCGCCTTCCCTGGTCGCGACGAAAAAGCGCACGTTCATGTGCGCCGTCGGGCAATACGGGTTGCGCGGGTGCAGCACCAGCGACACGCCCATCGCTTCCCAGGCGCGACCGGCCAGCTCGGGGCGCGAGGCGCTGGCCGAAGGCGGCAGTCCCGCGCCCTGCACGTGCGAGAAATTCACGCCGCCGCGCTCGAACAGCCCGCCCTCCTCGATCACGCGGCTGATGCCGCCGCCGCCCTGGGGACGGTCCCAGCGGTCCTCCCGGAACGGTTTGCCGTCGAGTTGTTCCAGCGCGGCGACGATGCGCTGTTGCAGGCCGAGCAGATAGTCTTTGACTGCGACAGGGTTCATGGGCAGACCGATGCATGCGGAGAAACGCGGATTCTAGCAGCAGGACCTGGCGCTTCGCCGCGCGCGCGAGGCAGGGGAAGGGCTAGGTTTTTTTTGCGGCGATGGCGCGATGGCCGATGTCGCGGCGCAGCTGCATGCCGTCGAAGCGTATGCCTTCGGCCGCCTGATAGGCGCGCCGCTGCGCCATCTTGACGCTGTCGCCGAGCGCCGTGACGCACAATACCCGGCCGCCATTGACGATGACCTTGTCGCCTGCCAACACCGTGCCGGCGTGAAACACCATGCAGTCTTCGCTGCGCTCGGTATGTTTGGGCAGTCCGCTGATGACCGCGCCTTTTTTCGGCGCGTCGGGATAGTCGGCCGCGGCCAGCACCACACCCAGCGCCGTGCGCCGGTCCCAGTCGGTCTCGGCCTGGTCGAGCGTGCCGGCGCAGGCGAGCTCGAACAGTTCGAACAAGTCCGATTTCAGCCGCAGCATGATGGGCTGGGTTTCGGGATCGCCCATGCGGCAGTTGAACTCGAGCGTTTTCGCATTGCCCTTCGCGTCGATCATCAGGCCGGCGTAAAGAAAGCCGCTGTAGGGGATGCCGTCCGCTGCCATGCCCTGGATGGTCGGCATGATGATTTCGCGCATCACCTGCGCGTGCAGCCTTGGGGTCACCACCGGCGCCGGCGAGTAGGCGCCCATGCCGCCGGTGTTGGGTCCGGCGTCGCCGTCCTTCAGCCGCTTGTGGTCCTGGCTGGTGGCGAGCGCGAGCGCATGCTCGCCGTCGCTCATGACGATGAAGCTCGCTTCCTCGCCGGCGAGGTACTCCTCGATCACCACGCGCGCGCCGGCATCGCCCATCTTGTTGTCCACCAGCATCAGCTCGATCGCGTCGTGTGCCTCTTGCGCCGTCATCGCCACCACCACGCCCTTGCCCGCGGCGAGGCCGTCGGCCTTGATCACGATGGGCGCGCCCTGGCCGTCGATATAGGTGTGCGCTTCGCGCGCGTCGCTGAAGGTGGCGAAAGCGGCGGTGGGAATGCGATGCCGCTGCATGAAGCGCTTGGCGAAATCCTTGGAGCTCTCCAGCTGGGCCGCGGCCTGGGTCGGGCCGAAGATCTTCAGCCCTTTCGCGCGAAACAGGTCGACCACGCCTGCGGCGAGCGGGGCCTCCGGGCCGACCACGGTGAGATGCACCGAATTGTCCTGAGCGAACGCGGCTAGCCCGCCGATGTCGCTGATCGCAACGTTTTCCAGACCGGGTTCGAGCGCGGTACCGGCATTGCCGGGGGCGACATAGACTTTCTGCACGCGCGGGCCTTGCGCCAACTTCCACGCCAGGGCGTGCTCGCGACCGCCCGAGCCGATGACCAGGAGCTTCACGCAGGGGGCCTAATGCCTGAAGTGACGGTGGCCGGTATAGACCATCACCAGGCCGCGCTCGTCGGCCGCGGCGACGACTTCCTCGTCGCGCATGCTGCCGCCGGGCTGGATGACGGCTTTGGCGCCGGCCTCGGCGACTACGTCGACGCCGTCGCGGAAGGGAAAGAAGGCATCCGAAGCCACGACCGAGCCCGCCAGCGACAGGCCCGCGTTCTTCGCCTTGATCGAGGCGATGCGCGCACTGTCGACGCGGCTCATCTGGCCCGCGCCTACGCCGAGCGTGTAACCGCTGCCGCAGAACACGATGGCGTTGGATTTGACGAACTTGGCCACGCGCCAGGCGAACAGCAGGTCGCGCAATTCCGCCTCAGTGGGCTGCTTTCTGGTGACCACGCGCAGCTCGGCGGCTGCGACATTCTTCGTGTCCGGAGTCTGCACCAGCAGACCGCCGCCGACGCGCTTGTAGTCGTAACGGTTGGCGCCCGCGGCGAGCGGCACCGTGAGCACGCGCACGTTGACTTTGGACTCGAGTGCCTTTTTCGCCGCCGCGTCGTAGCCGGGGGCGATCAGCACTTCGACGAACTGTTTTGCCACGGCTTCGGCGGCGGCCGCATCGACCTCGCGGTTGAAGGCGATGATGCCGCCGAAGGCCGAAGTGGGATCGGTCTGAAACGCGCGCTGGTAGGCCTCCTGCACGGAGCTGCCGATGGCGACACCGCAGGGATTGGCATGTTTGACGATGACGCAGGCCGGTTCGGAGAAGGTTTTGACGCATTCCCAGGCCGCGTCGGCATCGCCGACGTTGTTGTAGGAGAGTTCCTTGCCTTGCAGCTGGGTGTAACTCGCGAGACTGCCCGCAGCGGGCTCGATATCGCGGTAAAAAGCGGCGCGCTGGTGCGGGTTCTCGCCGTAGCGCATGCCCTGCACCCGGGCGAATTGCAGCGTCAGCCGCTCGGGGAAGTCCTGGCTTTTCAGTTCGGCGTCGAGTCCGGTCAGATAATTGCTGATTGCGCCGTCATAGGCCGCGGTGTGGGTGAATACCTTTTTCGCCAGCGCAAAGCGCGTGGCGGCGCTGACCCTGCCGCCGTGGGCCAGTAGTTCATCGAGCAAGGGCTGGTAGTCGGCCGGATCGACCAGCACCGCGACCCCGGTATGGTTCTTGGCCGCCGAGCGCAGCATCGTCGGTCCGCCGATGTCGATGTTCTCGATTGCATCCGCGAGCGTGCAGCCGGGCCTGGCGACGGTCTCGTTGAAAGGGTACAGATTCACCACCACCAGATCGATCGGTTCGATGCCCGCGTCCTTGATCGCCGCCATATGCGCCGGCACGTCGCGCCGGGCGAGCAGCCCGCCGTGGATCATCGGGTGCAGGGTTTTCAGGCGCCCGTCGAGCATTTCCGGATAGCCGGTGTACTCGGCCACCTCGGTCACGGCGATGCCGTTTTGCGTGAGCAGCTTGGCCGTGCCGCCGGTGGAGAGTATGGCGACTCCCATCTGCGCCAGCGCGCGCGCGAGCTCGACCACGCCGGTCTTGTCGGAAACGCTGATGAGGGCCTGCCTGACGAGGATGCTCATGTCTGAACCCGGGTCTTGAGTGCGTTGAGGGATATGCGGCTAAGGCGAGCGCCGGGAACTGTCCGTCAGCCGTCGCCCGCGGCAATTACATTTTAATTTTAAGCTGCTCGATTTTTTTGCGCAGGGTGTTGCGGTTGATGCCCAGCCATTTGGCGGCGACGGTCTGATTGCCTTCGGCATAATGCAGCACCACCTCGATCATGGGCCGTTCGACATTCTTCAGCACCATCTCGTGGACGGCGCGCGGCCGCTCCCCGTCCAGATCCTTGAAATACTTCTCCAGGGACTTGCGTACGCATTCCCCGATTTCACTGGCGCGCGGTGTCATGCTGCCAACTCCTCCTCGTAGCGCAGATGCTCGTGCTGCTGCGCCTGTTGATCGAAAAACCGGTTAACCGCGGCCAACTGTTCCTCTACGCTCTGCAATTGGTTCATCGCATGGCGGAAGCTGGCCGAACCGGCCAGTCCCTTGGTGTACCAGGAAATGTGCTTGCGCGCGATTTTGACGCCGGTATCGGTGCCGTAGAACGCGTACAGATCGTGCAGGTGCGCAATCAGCACTTGATGAATCTCGGTGACCAGCGGCGGCGGCAGCTGCACCCCGGTCTTGAGGTAGTACTCGATTTCGCGGAAGATCCAGGGCCGTCCCTGCGCCGCGCGCCCGATCATGATGCCGTCGGCGCGGGTGTAATCGAGCACGTACTTGGCTTTCTGCGGCGTGGTGATGTCGCCGTTGGCGATCACCGGCAGGCGCGTGGCGCGCTTGACCGCGGCGATGGTGTCGTATTCGGCCTGGCCGGTGTAGCCGCAGGCGCGCGTGCGCCCATGGATGGAGAGCAGCTGGATGCCGCTTTGCTCGGCGATGCGCGCGACCGTCAGCGCATTCTTGTTGTGCTGGTCCCAGCCGGTGCGGAATTTGAGCGTGACCGGCACGTCCACCGCGCGCACCACGGACTCAAGAATGCGGCCGACCAGCGGCTCGTCCTTGAGCAGCGCCGAGCCCGCCATCACGTTGCAGATTTTCTTGGCCGGACAACCCATGTTGATGTCGATGATCTGCGCGCCCTGGCCGACGTTGTAACTCGCGGCCTCGGCCATCATCTTCGGGTCCGCGCCGGCGATCTGCACCGAAATCGGATCGGGCTCGCCCTGGTGGTTGGCGCGGCGCCGCGTTTTTTCGCTGCCCCACAGCAGAGAATTGGAAGCCACCATCTCCGACACCGCCATGCCGGCGCCGAATTTCTTGCACAACTGGCGGAACGGCCGATCCGTGACCCCGGCCATCGGCGCAACGAATAGATTGTTGCGCAGCACGTGGGGTCCGATTCTCATTGCGTTCCAGGGTTTTTTGCGGAAGGGGAAGCAATTCTATACCCAATCGCCAATGAAGAAAAACCGAAATATTCACGCTTGCGGCGCAAATAGTTCAATTGCATCAGGGCAATCCGCGTGCGCCGTAAATCATGCGCCGCGCGACGAAACGGCGCGCGAAGGGCAGCAGGTCCAGAGCCAGCAAGCCCGCGCCGCGGCCAAGCTTGAGCAGAGGATCGGAATTGGAGAACAAGCCGACCAGGCTGTCGGTAAATCGGATCCCGGCACGCCGATCGAGCGAGCGTGCGCGACGATAGGCAGCAATGAAACGCTCGCTGCCCGGATCGCGCGCATCGTGCGCGAATTGCGCGAGTTCCCACGCGTCGCGCAGGCCCAGATTGAATCCCTGACCGGCAACCGGGTGCAGGGTTTGCGCCGCATTGCCCACGGCAAGGCTGCGCGGACGCGTTTCCTCGCGCCGGTAGCGCAGCACCAGCGGAAATGCGCTGCGCTCGCCCGCTTCGAGGAATGCGCCGAGTCGCTCGCCGAATGCGGCGTGGAGTTCGGCGAGAAAAGCCGGGGTGTCCAGCGCAGCGAGGTGCGCGCTGCGCTCCGGGGCGATGGTCCATACCAGCGCGTAGCCTGCACCATGCGGCAGCAGTGCGAGCGGCCCTTCCGGCGTAAATCGCTCCCAGGCCCTGCCGTGGTGCGCTTGCTCGGTCCTGACCCAGGCTATCAGGGCGGTCTGGCGGTAGTCCTTGCTGTAGGCGGGCGCGCCGGGTTGATCGGCGACACGCGCGCCATCGGCGAACACCGTCAGGCGTGGCGCGAACACGTGCTCGCCCTCGCGCGTCTGCACTATGGCCTTGCTGCCGTCGAAGCTGCTGACTCGGGCGCCGAACAGACGCCGGGCCGAGCAGGGCGCGGCGAGCAGGCTGCGCTGCAGGTCGTCGTAATTGGCGACATAGCCCAGCGCGGGGACGTCGCAATCGGCGGCACGGATCAAGGTGCGGCCGAATCCGCCTTGCTGCGAAACATGGATAGTCTCGATGGGAGTGACGGGCAGCCCCGGCCAGGCGTGCATTCGTTCGAGCAGCAGCCGGCTCGCATAGGACAGCGCGATCGCGCGCGCATCGCCCGCCGGCACACTGCGCGCGCCAGCGGAATCGGCACTGCGTGCCTCGGCCAGTATTACGCTGTGGCCGCTGCCTTCCAGTGCGAGTGCAAGCGCCGCGCCCACCGGCCCGCCGCCGGCGATCAGGATGTCTACGCTTTCAGCGTCCATTGCACTTGCGCTCAGTCCTTGCCTACCAGGGACTGTATGTCGGCGACGCTCTTCGGCGTTTGCGCGGTGATCACCTCGCAGCCGTCCTCGGTCACCAGCACGTCGTCCTCGATGCGCACGCCGATGTTCCAGTAGGTATTGGGCACGCCGTCGCCGGGGCGGATGTAGCAGCCGGGTTCGACCGTGAGCGTCATGCCCGGCGCGAGCGGCCGCCATTTGCCCTCGATCTTGTATTCGCCTGCGTCGTGCACGTCCAGCCCCAGCCAATGGCCGGTGCGGTGCATGTAGAAGCGCTTGTAATCGCCCGTTTCGAGCACTTGATCCAGGCTGCCCTGGCACAGGCCGAAATCGATCATGCCCTGCGCCAGCACGCGCACTGCCGCCTCGTGCGGCGCGTCCCAGGCGACCCCGGCCCTGGTCGCGGCGATGGCGGCAGCCTGCGCCGCGAGCACCAGTTCGTAGATGTCCTTTTGCGGCCCGCCGAATTTGCCGTTCACGGGAAAGGTGCGGGTGATGTCGCAGGCATAGCCGTCGAGTTCGCAGCCGGCATCGATCAGGAGCAGCGCGCCATCATCGAGCGGCGCGCTGTTGTCGCTGTAGTGCAGCACGCAGGCATTGGCGCCGCCGGCGACGATCGGCCAATAGGCGGGGAACTGGGCGCCATGGCGGCGAAATTCGTACAGCAGTTCGGCCTCGATTTCATATTCCATCTTGCCGGGCCTGGTGGCGCGCATGGCGCGCTCGTGCGCACTGGCCGAAATGCCCGCGGCGCGGCGCATCAGCGCGAGTTCCTGCGCATCCTTGAAGAGGCGCATCTCGTCGAGCAAGGCGCGCACGTCGTGAATGCGCTGGGGCGCGCTGACGCCGGTGCGGCTCTGCGCGCGCACCTGATTCAGCCAGTGCATGATGCGCGCGTCCCAGTCCGCATCCATGCCCGCGGCGTAAAAGAGCGCAGGCTGGTTGGCCATCAGCAGCGGCAATTTCTCGTCGAGCGCGGCGACCGGATAGGCGGCGTCGACGCCGAACGCTTCCCGCGCCGCGTCAGGTCCGTAGCGGAATCCGTCCCAGGTCTCGCGCTCCAGATTTTTTTCGCGGCAGAAAAGCAGGCTTTGCGGTTCGGCACCGGCGATCAACACCAGCACCGCTTCCGGTTCCGGAAAGCCGCAGAGGTAGTAGAAATAGCTGTCGAAGCGGTACAGGTACTCGCTGTCGCGATTGCGCACGCGCTGCGGCGCGGTGGGCACGATCGCGATGCCATGTTGCATTTGCGCGAGCAGCGCGGTGCGCCGCCTGGCATAAATCCGGATGTCGCTCATGTGGTGCAACTCTATGGTAGCGCCGGCATGGCGCAGATCAGATCAATTGTACCGTCTGTACGCGGGCGCTGTTCGCACATGGAATCCGGCGGCGGTTCAGGCGCGGCGGTCGCGCAGTTCCGCATCCAGGGCCCGCAGGCGTTCGGGGGTGCCGATGTCGTGCCAGCGGCCGCGGTAATGCTCGCCCGATACCCGCTCGGCCGCCATTGCCTTGCGCAGCAGCGGCGCCAGCGGCACCTTGGCGCCGGGCGCAATGCCGCCAAACAGGCGTGGCGCGTACACGCCTATGCCGCTGAAGGTGAGCAGGCGCGCGCCTGCATCGCGCACCTGCCCCGCGGCGAGGGCGAAGTCGCCGCGCGGATGCTGCGGCGGATTGTCCACCAGCACCAGATGCGCAAGACGGTCCTGCAGATCGAGGCGGGCGAGCGCGGAAAAATCGTAATCGCTGTAAATGTCGGCGTTGACCACCAAGAACGGCCCGGCTCCAAGCAGGGGCAGGGCCAGCGCGATTCCGCCGGCGGTTTCCAGCGCTTCGCGTTCGGGCGAGTAGCGGATCGACAGGCCGAAACGCGAGCCATCGCCCAGTGCGGCCTCGATCATGTCGCCGAGGTAGGCGTGATTGACCACGATTTCGCTGAAACCGGCCCGCGCCAGCTTCTCCAGCTGCCATGCGATCAAGGGCTTGCCGCCGACGGCCAGCAGCGATTTCGGGCTCGCATCGGTGAGCGGGCGCATGCGCACGCCGCGCCCGGCGGCGAGTATCATCGCCTTCATCGGCCGCCCTGCGCTGCCGGGTGCTTGTCGATCGCGTCGATGAGCTGTGCCAGCGGTGCGAGCGCGTTGTAGCGTGCGCTGACGGCGCGCACATAGCCGAGAAAGCGCGGCGCGTCCTCCACGTAGCCGGGTTTGCCGTCGCGGTGACAGATGCGCGCAAAAATGCCCAGCACTTTCAGGTGGCGCTGCAAGCCCATCCACTCCAGGTCGCGGTAAAAGTCGCCGAAGTCGGCGCCGACCGGCAGTCCGGCGCGGCGCGCCTTGTCCCAGTAGCGCACGATCCAGTCCAGGGCGCGCTCCTCCTCCCAGCTGATGAAGGCGTCGCGCGTGAGCGACGCGAGGTCGTAGCTGACCGGCCCGTAGACCGCGTCCTGGAAATCGAGAATGCCGGGGTTGGGCGCGGACAGCATGAGGTTGCGCGGCATGTAATCGCGATGCACGTACACCGCCGGCTGCGCCAGGTTGCTTGCGAGAATCAGCGCGAACATGTCCTCCAGCTGCTCGCGCTGCCGCGGCGCAAGGGTGAGGCCCAGGTGGCGCGCCAAATACCAGTCGGGAAACAGATCGAGCTCGCGCCGCAGCAGCGCCCGGTCATAGGGTGGCAGTACACCCGGCCGGCTGGCGAGCTGCCAGGCGATCAGCGCTTCGGTGGCATCGCCAAACAGCGCATCCGCGCTGGTGTCGTCCGCGCGCAGCGCTGCGAGATAGGTGGTGGTGCCGAGGTCGGTGAGCAGCAGAAATCCCTGCTCCAGGTCCTGCCCCAGCACTGCCGGTGCATTGAGCCCGGCCTGGCGCAGCAGCTCGGCTACCCGGATGAAGGGCCTGCAGTCTTCATGCTGCGGCGGCGCGTCCATCACGATGTAGCTCTCGCCGCGGTCGGGGAGGCTCAGGCGGAAATAGCGGCGGAAGCTCGCGTCGGCCGAGGCCGGTTCGATATGCCGTTTTTCCGCAGGGAAAAGGCGCCCGAGCCAGGTGTTTAACGCCAGTGTCCGCTCCAAAATGCTTTCCGATTGCCATTAATGCGAAAGTGTGCGATTTTAGCATTCAAAAATCACTGCTCCCCTTTCATCCACCGTGAAGTCGCCGATGCGCCAGTCAGCGCCCGTCCTGGTTTTGCTTTTCTGCGCGGCAATCGCGCAGGCGCAAGAGCCGCGGTTGAAACCGCCCGCGCATGCCCCGGGCCTTGCGGGCGCGCCGGTCACGATCAACGCCGACCGCATCGAGGGCTATGCGAACCGGGAAGCCAGCGCCATCGGCAATGCCGAGCTGCGTCAAGACGACGTCAGCATCACCGCCGACCGCCTGCGCTACCTTTACGCCACCGACGAGGTCGAGGCCAGCGGCGGCGTGCGCCTCGAGCGCGGGGGCGACCGGCTGAGCGGCACCGGCTTGCGCCTGCGCGTGCACGACAATGTCGGTCAGTTCGATCACGCCGAATACGAATTTGCGCGTCCCGGCCGCGGCGGCTATGCGCCGGTGACGACGCGCGGCGCGGCGAGCGTGATCAAGCTCGAAGGCAAGGACCGGTACCATCTGGAGAACGCCACGCTGACGACCTGCAAGCCGGGCAACAACGACTGGTATCTCGAGGTGGGCGAACTGGATCTGGACATGACGCGCGATCTGGGCGTGGCGCGCCGGGGCAAACTGGTGTTCAAGGGCGCGCCCATCGCTTATGTGCCCTGGATCGATTTTCCGCTGCACGACCAGCGCAAGACCGGTTTTCTTCCTCCCACCATAGGCTCCAGCGGCAAGAGCGGCGTCGAAATCAGCACGCCGTTCTATGTCAACCTGGCGCCGAATCGCGATCTCACGGTCACGCCGCGCGAACTTTCCAAGCGCGGGCTGCAGCTGACCACGCAGTTCCGCTATCTCGACCGCAACTACGATGGCGATGCGCGCCTGGAGGAAATGTCCAACGACCGGGTGCGCAACATCAGCCGCTATGCCGCCACCTTCCAGCATAACCAGCGCTTCAGCAGCAAGCTCAGCGGTTATCTCAACCTCAACAAGGTTTCCGACGACAATTATTTCCGCGACCTGTCCAGCCGCATCAACATCACCTCGCAGACCACGCTGCCGCGCGAGGGCGTGCTTACCTATGGCGGCGGCTGGTGGACGGCGACAGCGCGGGCGCAGCGGTTCCAGACGCTGCAGGATCCGGTCAATCCGGTGATAGAACCCTACGGCCGGATGCCGCAGTTCACGCTGAATGCGACGCGGCAATACGTCGGCGGGATGGATCTCGCGCTGGCGAGCGAGTATGTCAAGTTCTATCATCCCACCAGCGTGATCGGCAGCCGGGTCACGCTTTATCCCAGCGCGAGCCTGCCGCTGATCCTGCCGGGCGCCTACCTCACGCCCAAGCTGGGTTTCCATTCCACCAGCTACAGCCTCGAGCGCAACGTGGCCGACTCTCCCGACACCATCCGCAGGGCATTGCCGATTGCCAGCGTGGACGGCGGACTGACCTTCGAGCGCGACGCGAGCTTCATCGGACAGAAATTCCGCCAGACGCTGGAGCCGCGGCTGTATTACCTGTACGTGCCCTACCGCGACCAGAGCAAGATTCCGCTGTTCGACACCGGTCTCGCCGACTTCAATTATGCGCAGATCTTTTCCGAGAATCTGTTCAACGGCGGCGACCGCATTGCCGATGCCAATCAGCTTACCGTGGCGGCAACCACGCGCATACTCACCCCATCGAGCGGCCAGGAGGTGCTCAAGGCAACGTTCGGACAGCGCTACTATTTCCAGAACCAGCGGGTGGCCCTGGACAGCGCGACGCCGACGCGCACCGACAAGACCTCGGACTTTCTCGCCGCGCTGAGCGGGCGCGTTTCCCGTCATTGGAGCGTCGACAGCGCGCTGCAGTACAACCCGCACCGTAATTTTTTCGACCGCCTGGGCGTAGGCGCCCGCTTCCAGCCCGAGAGCTCCAAGATTCTCAACCTGGGCTATCGCTTTACCCGCGATTCGCTGAACCAGGTCGACGTCTCGACGCAGTGGCCGCTGGGCGGCGCCTGGTATGGCGTGGGCCGCTACAATTATTCCATGCGCGACAACCGCTTGGTCGAAGGTCTGGGCGGTTTCGAATATAATGCGGGCTGCTGGATCGGCCGAATAGTGCTGCAGCGTTTTGCTGCGGCTACCGGGAGCTTCACCAGCGCCGTGTTCGTGCAGCTGGAATTGAACGGATTTTCGCGCATCGGGTCCAATCCGCTGGAGACCTTGAAGCGCAGTATCCCCGGCTACGGCCGTCTCAACCAGACACGTCCCGACTCGCAGCCTTTCGATTTTTACGAGTAACCATGACATGCGATTTTTCATTTCTGCGTGGCTTGCCGCCGCGGTATTGGCCCTAGCTAGCGGCGGCGCGCTCGCGCAGACGGCGGCGTCCAATCGCGTGGCGCTGGTGGACCGTATCGTCGCCGTGGTCAACAGCGAGGTGATCACCAAAGCCGAGCTTGCCGAACGGGTGAAGACCGTGACGCAGCAGTTGCGCCAGCAGGGGACACCGCTGCCCCCGGCCGAGCAGCTGCAAAGACAGGTGCTGGAGCGCATGATCATGGACCGGCTGCAACTGCAGCTGGCGCGGGAGACGGCGCTGCGCGTGGACGATCTGCAGCTGGACCGGACGGTGGCGCGCGTTGCCGAGCGCAACAAGATGTCGCTGACCCAGTTTCGCCAGGCCCTGGAGCGCGACGGCATTCAGTTCGACAAGTTCCGCGAGGAGATGCGCAACGAGATCCTGCTGTCGCGATTGCGCGAACGCGAAGTGGACAACCGCATCGTGGTCACCGACAACGAGATCGACTATTTCCTCAGCCAGCAGGCCCAATCGCCCTCTGCGGCGACCGAATTCAATCTGAGCGAAATCATGCTGCGCCTGCCCGAGCAGGCAAGCCCGGAGGAGGTGAACCGGCAGCACGAGCGCGCTGAGCAGGTGCTGGCGCAATTGCGCCAGGGCGCGGATTTCGCCAAGCTGGCCGTCGGGTATTCCGACGCGCCGGACGCCTTGCAGGGCGGGGCCATGGGCTGGCGCGCGCGCGACCGGCTGCCGGATCTGTACACCCAGGCGCTCGACCGCATGAAGCCGGGCGAGGTGAGCGGCATCATCCGCAGTCCCGCTGGCTTCCATCTGCTCAAGCTGATCGATCGCCGCGGCGGCGGCCTGCCGGCGATGGTCGAGCAGACCCACGTGCGCCACATCCTGGTGAAGACCAGCGAACTCGTGTCCGAAGCCGACGCCAAGCGCAAGCTCAACAATCTGCGCGAACGCATACTCGCCGGCGCCGATTTCGGCGAGTTGGCCAAGCTGAATTCCGACGACTCGTCCTCGAGCAAGGGGGGCGATCTGGGCTGGGTCTATCCCGGCGATACCGTGCCCGAATTCGAGCACGTGATGAACAGCCTCAAGGTGGGGCAGGTGAGCGAGCCTTTCGCATCGCCGTTCGGCTGGCATCTGGTGCAGGTGCTGGGGCGGCGCGAGGCCGCCGTCTCCGGCGAGCGCAAGCGGCAGGAGGCGCGCCTGATCCTGCGCGAACGC
>JAKAIH010000448.1 GCA_021825225.1 Pseudomonadota bacterium | reverse complement strand
GTTGCTGGTCACCGGTCCCAACATGGGCGGCAAATCGACCTACATGCGCCAGGTGGCGCTGATCGTGCTGCTCGCCCACTGCGGCAGCTTCGTGCCCGCCACTGCCTGCCGGATCGGGCCGATCGACGCGATCTTCACCCGCATCGGCGCCTCCGACGACCTGGCCTCGGGCCGCTCCACCTTCATGGTCGAGATGACCGAAGCGGCGGCGATCCTGCACGGCGCAACCGAGAATTCGCTGGTGTTGATGGACGAGATCGGCCGGGGCACCTCCACCTTCGACGGCATGGCGCTGGCCTTCTCCATCGCCCGCCAGCTGATCGAGAAGAACCGCGCGCTCTCCCTGTTCTCGACGCACTATTTCGAGCTCACGCGTCTGGCTCACGACTATCCGGAATGCGCCAACGTGCATCTATCCGCGGTCGAACACGGCCAGACGATCGTTTTTATGCACGCGCTGGAAGAAGGACCGGCGAACCAGAGCTACGGCATCCAGGTCGCGGCGCTGGCCGGCATTCCCGCCGCCGTCATCCGGGACGCCAAGCGGCGCCTGGCGCTGCTTGAAAATCGCGAGGCCGGACAGGACAGCGGCCAGCCCGACCTGTTCGCTGCGCCGATCGCCGCAGCGAAAGCGAACCCCGCGCTGGAAGCGCTGGCCGATCTGGACTGCGATCAGCTGTCGCCGCGCCAGGCGCTGGAGATGCTCTACGAATTGAAACGGCTGGCGCGCTCGGGCTCGTAGCTCGGCACTCGGACGGTAGGTCGGCCTTCAGGCCGACAGCGCCGGAAAGCCCAATCGTCGGCCTGAAGGCCGACCTACAGGGGAGCCCGCCGGGGGCAATCTCTCGGCGAGTCCGCGTCTTGCCAACGGGAATTAATGGTGATGTCCGCCGGGGCCGTGGACGTGGCCGTGGGCGAGTTCTTCCTGGGTCGCCTGGCGCACCTCGGCGACGGTGCAGTCGAACACCAGCGCCATGCCGGCGAGCGGATGATTGCCATCGACCACCACCTTGTCGGCTTCGATCTCGGTGATGGTGTAGAGCATGTCCTCCTCTTCATCGTCCTCGGAAGCGCGCTCGAACTGCATGCCGACCTCGATCTGCTCGGGAAACAGATCGCGCGGTTCGACATTCACCAGCGCCGCATCGTATTCGCCGAAGGCCTCGCCGGGTTCCAGCTTGAGCTTCAGGCTGGCGCCGACCTCCTTGCCCTGCAGCGCCTCCTCGAGGGTCGGGAAAATGCCGTCGTAGCCGCCGTGCACATACACCAGCGGTTCGGCTCCGGCATCGATGAGATTGCCCTCGGTGTCATGAACCTGGTAATCCAGGGTCACGACGGTGTTTTTGATTATTTGCATGGCTGCTCCAATTGCTTGACGAGTTGCAGGACCTCGGCGACATGTCCGCGCGGCTTTATATCATAAAGCGCGTGCCTGACGACACCCTCGCTGTCGATCACGAAGGTGGAACGGACGACGCACAGTTTGCGCACCCCGTCTTTTTCCTTCATCTGGCAGACCCCGTATTTGCGGCTCACCTCGCCTTCCATGTCGGCCAGCAGACGCACCGAAAGCCCATGCTTGTCGCGGAACTCGGCGTGGCTCAGGCAATCGTCCCGGCTCACGCCCAGGATAGTGCAACTGGCCCGCGTGAACTCTTCCTCATGATCGGTGAAGTCGATCGCCTCCAGCGTGCAAAACGGCGCGTCGTCCCGGGGATAGAAAAATAGCACGGCGTGCTGCTTGCCCCGCAGCGATTCCAGGTCAAAGGTTTCCATGTCCGCATCGGGCAGGGAAAACGCAGGTGCTGATTGACCGGCGAGCAGCATGTTCAAATCCCAAAAAAGGCTCAGCGATTCTAACCGAGGCGGAAGAAAAAAATACAACTCCGAGCGATCATCGTGAGGCCTTCGTGAAAAAATCAGCCACGCCGCTGCAGGATTTTTCCGGCGGGAAAGTTATGCTCGGAAACTGCTGCACTGCAGCTAGTGTCCGTCGTCGTCCATGGGGGGTTGTTATCCGGCGACAACTGCGGGCACTTGTGCCGCGCAGCAAGCCACTCGAAACCACTCGAAACATCAGGCCGGGTCGATCGCGCCGCGAGCCTGACGACTGCCGACGATGTGCGCCAGACCGAGGTACTCGCGGCTGCGCATCTCGACCAGACGACTGACCGTGCGTTTGAATTCCTCGGCGGCGGTACCCTGGCGATACAACTCTTCGGCGGGACAGTCCGCCGAGAGCAGCAGCTTGACGCGATGGTCGTAGAGCACGTCGATCAGCCAGGTGAAGCGGCGCGCCTCGGAGGCCATGCTGCGGTGCATGCGCGGCACGCCGGAGAGCAGCAGCGTCGGGAACAGGCGCGCCAGTTCGAGATAGTCGTTCTGCGAGCGCGGTCCGCCGCAGAGCGTGGCGAAGTCGAACCAGATGACGCCGGGCGCGCGCCGACGCACCGGCAGCTCCCTGCCCAGTATCGTCTGGGGTCGGGCATGGCCCTCGCCGCCGGCGATCTGGCGGAAGTCCGCGGCCAGCCGCTGTTCCGCCGCATCGTCGGCCGGCATCAGGTAGCCCTCCATCTCTTCCAGCGCGCGGAAACGGTAATCGATGCCGCTATCCACCTCGACCACGTCCAGGCGCGCCTGCAACAATGCGATGGTCGGCAGGAACAGATGCCGCTGCAGCCCTTCCGGATAGAGACCGTCGGGCGGGTAGTTGGAGGTCATGCAGAACACCACGCCGCGCTCGAACAGCGCGGCGAACAGGCGGCCCAGGATCATCGCGTCGGCGATGTCGGAGACGTGCAGATCGTCGAAACAGATGACCCGGCTCCTGACCGCGATGGCGTCGGCGACCCTGAGCAAGGGATCGGCCTCTTCCCGGTGCCGCTTCAACTCGCCATGCACTTCGGCCATGAAGGCGTGGAAATGCACGCGACGCTTGCGCTGGTAGGGCAGCGCGGCGAAAAAACAGTCCATCAGCAGGGTCTTGCCGCGGCCGACCCCGCCCCAGAAATAGACGCCGCGCGGCAGCGGCGGCCGCACCAGCGCCTTGCGCAGACGGTTCCTGCGCTTGTGCTTGAAGGCGAGCAGTTCCTGGTGCAGACGGTCCAGACGAGTCGCCGCCGCGAGCTGGGCGGCGTCGGCGGCGATGCCGCGGCTGTCGCACTGGGCCTTGAAGGATGCGAGCATGCCCGCGACCTGAGTATCTATGGCTGCCATGTGTATCCTGTAGGTCGGCGCTCGGGCCGG
>JAKAIH010000447.1 GCA_021825225.1 Pseudomonadota bacterium | reverse complement strand
GGCGAAGCCTATTACCGCGGCGAGATCGCGCAAACGATCGCAGCGCACGCGAAAGCACATGGCGCGCTGATGAGCGCGGCCGATTTCGCCGCGCACACTACGGACTGGGTGGAGCCGCTGGCGCAGAATTATCGCGGTTACACCCTGCACGAGCTGCCGCCCAACGGCCAGGGCATAGCCGCGCTGATGGCGCTGGGCATGCTGCAGCATTTCGATGTGGCAAGCTACCCGGTCGATTCGGCCGACAGCGTGCATCTGCAGATCGAGACGATGAAAGCCGCGTTCGCCGACGTCTACCGCTATGTGTCCGATCCAAAGACCATGAGCGTGCGCTACGCCGAACTGCTCGACCCGGCCTATCTTGCCGCGCGCGCGAAACTGATCGACCTGAAGCGCGCGCAGAATTTCAATCACGGCACGCCGCCCAAGGGCGGCACGATCTATCTCACCGCGGCCGATGCGAGCGGAATGATGGTGTCTTTCATCCAGTCCAATTACATGGGCTTCGGCTCCGGCGTGGTGGTGCCTGGCACCGGCGTCAGCCTGCAGAATCGCGCCCATACCTTCAGCCTGCAGCCGGGACACCCGAACCAGGTGGGCCCAGGCAAGCGCCCGTTCCAGACCATCATCCCCGGCTTCGTCACCAAGGACGGCAAGGCGCTGATGAGTTTCGGCGTGATGGGCGGCAGCATGCAGCCGCAGGGCCACGCGCAAGTCATGGTGCGGCTCGCCGACTACGGACAAAATCCGCAGGCCTGCTCCGACGGCCCGCGCTACCGCGTGGTCGAGGGCCTGCGCGTGAATGTGGAGCCCGGATTCCCGCGCGAGACCCTGGCCGAACTGGAGCGCCGCGGGCATCAGCTGGAGGAACTGGCGCAGGGCTATCTCGATTTCGGCAGCGCGCAGCTGATCTACAAGCTCGAGGACGGTTATCTCGGCGCCTCCGACCCGCGCCGCGACGGACAGGCGGTGGGTTACTAAATGCAAAGACAGCATCGGGAGAGGTCATGATCAAGCTTTGGGGACGCAATAATTCGGTCAACGTGCAGAAGGCGATCTGGTGCCTGGAAGAACTGAAGCTGCCCTACGAGCGCGTAGACGCAGGCATGCAGTACGGCGTGGTCAACACGCCCGAATTCCGCAGCATGAATCCCAACGGCCTGGTGCCGGTGATCGACGACGGCGGCACCGTGCTGTGGGAGTCGAATGCGATCGTTCGCTACCTAGCCGCGAAATACGGCAAGGGAACGCTGTGGCCCGAAGACCCGGTCGCGCGCGCGCACTCGGACAAGTGGATGGACTGGTGCGCGACTACCTACTGGCCGCCGATGCGCACCATCTTCTGGGGGCTGGTCAGAACGCCGCCGGAAAAGCGCAACCTCGAAGAGATCGAGGCTGCGCGCAAAAAATCGGCTGAAGTCCTGACCATTCTCGACGCCGCGCTTAGCCGAAGCGACTATATCGCCGGCAGCACGCTCAGCATCGGCGATATTCCGCTGGGCTGCATCAGCTGGCGCTGGTTCGGCGTAAAGGACATGGAACGGCCGGCGCGACCGAACGTGGAAGCCTGGTTCAAGCGCCTGTCCCAGCGCGAAGCGTTCAGGAAAAGCGTGCTGCTGCCGCTGAGCTAAAGCCATGGCTCAAACAGCACTCAAGGGAAAAATCGCCGTCGTCACCGGCGCCGCGAGCGGCCTCGGCCTCGCGATCGCCGAGCGGCTCGCCGCCGACGGCGCGAAGGTAGTCGTGTCCGACATCAACGTCGATGCCGGCAAAGCCGTCGCCGCGCGGCTGGGCGGGCGCTTCGTGCAGGCCGACATGAGCAGGCGCGCCGATTGCCGTGCACTCGCCGATCAGGCGCTGGCGGCCTATGGCACGGTGCACATCCTGGTCAACAACGCCGGCTTCCAGCACGTAGAGACGATCGAGGCTTTCCCCGAGGACGTGTGGGACAAAATGCAGGCGGTCATGCTCACCGCGCCTTTCTTGCTGACCAAGTATGTGTGGCCAGCGATGAAGCAACAGCGCTGGGGACGCATCATCAACATCTCCTCCATCCACGGCCTCATCGCCTCGCCCAACAAGAGTTCCTATATCAGCGCCAAGCACGGGCTGGTGGGCCTGACCAAGACCGCCGCGCTCGAAGGCGGCGCATTCGGCATTACCGCGAACGCGATCTGCCCCGCCTATGTGCGCACGCCGCTGGTGGATGCGCAGATCGCCGACCAGGCGCGCACGCGCGGCATCCCGGAGGAGGAAGTAATCGAAAAGATCATGCTCGAGCCCGCGGCAATCAAGCGCCTGATCCAGCCTGAAGAGGTGGCGGAATTCGCCGCCTATCTGTGCAGCGACAGCGCCGGCGTGATCACCGGCGCCGCGCTGACCATGGATCTGGGCTGGACTGCAAGGTAGAAATCGGCCGCGAAAGAAAGCCAGGCGCGGACGAGAATCTGTCCGCGCGGATCGTCGATTGCATAAGAGCCACCCCAGACCGCCTTTGCTTTTATCAATAACCGTGTGTTTCTGAACGGACGCGCTTTTCGTCCGTTCAGAAACACACGGTTGGCGCGCGCAGCACGCAAGGTCTTGCATCGATTGCAGCACACCGCAAATGGCAACTCGCTCCCGCGCTGCGCAACATTTCAATTCTTGATTACGGACCGCAAGCGCGCGTTGCGCTCGTCCTTCGGCAGCTTGGCCAGTGCTTTCACGGCGGCGTAAAAGCGCGGCAGGTCACCGCCTTCGCGCTCGAGCAGCGCGGTAAAGGCCGGCACCAGTTCGGTGTACAGCGCCACCGAGGCAAGGGTGGCGTTATTCGGCTTGCCGGCAAACCAGCGGTCGTAGCCGGCAAATCCGCCCCATGAAGCCTTGAGCCGGCGATAGTCCTCCTGCATTTCGGCGAAGCGCTGCGCCTTGCCCAGGCGCTTGTCTTGCACCGGCAGGTCCTGCTGGTAGTACTGCTCCAGGATCCCTTGGTATTTGACTATCAGCGCGACGAAGCCACGACGCATCCCTCGCAGGCGCGCGTAGGCCGCCCGCTCGTTCTCGTTTCCGTTCTGCGCAAGCCAGCGCTCGACGCCCGCCCGCTCCACCGTGACGGCGAAGGATTCGTTGAAGCGGGTGTCGTCCTTCACGTAGAGCAGTTGGTGCGCGAGTTCGTGGAACATGATGCGGGCGAGCTCGGCATCGGGGTAGCCGATGAAGGTGCTGAGCACCGGGTCGTCGAACCAGCCCAGGGTCGAATAGGCC
>JAKAIH010000446.1 GCA_021825225.1 Pseudomonadota bacterium | reverse complement strand
CCAGCTCGCGCAACAGCGAGGTCATCCACGCGGGCATCTATTACCCACCCGGCTCTCTGAAAGCAACGCTGTGCGTGGAGGGCAAGGCACTGCTGTACCGGTACTGCGAGGAGCGCGGCGTCGCCCACCGGCGCTGCGGCAAGCTGATCGTCGCCACCGTAGCGGAGCAGGTCGCAACATTGCACAAGATCCAGGCGCATGCCGCGGCCAACGGCGTCGACGATTTGCGCCTGCTGACGCCGCAGGAAACACACGCTATGGAGCCCGAACTGCGTTGTGTCGCCGCGCTGCTTTCGCCTTCGACCGGCATCATCGACAGCCACGGCCTGATGCTCGCCTACCAGGGAGAAGCGGAAGACCACGGCGCGATGATCGCGCCGCACAGCCCGGTGGCGGGCGGCGCGGTGCAAACCGAGGGCATCATGCTCGAAATCGGCGGCGCCGAGCCGACGCGGATTGTGGCGCGCACGGTGATCAACAGCGCCGGGCTGAAGGCGCAACAAGTAGCGGCGGCGATACGCGGGTTTCCGCGGGAGAAGGTGCCGCCTTGTTATTACGCCAAAGGCACTTACTACAGCCTCACTTCGCGCTCGCCCTTTACCCACCTCATCTATCCGGTACCGGAAGCTGCGGGACTCGGCGTGCATCTGACGCTCGATCTGGGCGGACAGGCGCGCTTCGGGCCGGACGTGGAATGGATCGCCGAAATAGACTACGATGTCGACCTGCGCCGCGCAGACGGCTTTTACCGGGCGATACGCGATTACTGGCCGGGACTCAGGGACGGGCAACTGGCTCCGGGCTACGCGGGCATACGGCCCAAGCTGGGTGGGCCGGAGCAGCCGGCCAGCGATTTCGTGATCCAGGGACCTCAGGAACACGGCGTAGCGGGCCTGGTCAACCTGTTCGGCATCGAATCGCCGGGGCTGACCGCCTCGCTGGCTCTGGCAGAACGCGTCATGCACACCCTGGACCAAGCCTGATGAATTTGCCCAATTGCTGCATCAACAAAGGAGAGTCACCATGCAACTGAAGCAATCGCTGTTCGCCGCGCTGATCGCGGGCCTCGCTTTTGGTAGCGCGCAGGCGCAGACCAAGTGGGACATGCCCACGCCCTATCCCGACAGCAACTTCCACACCAAGAACGTGAAACAGTTCGCAGACGACGTCAAGGCAGCGAGCGGCGGCAAGCTCGAGATCGTGGTGCACAGCAATGCCTCGCTGATCAAGGCGCCGGAAATCAAGCGCGCGGTGCAGACCGGCCAGGTCAACATCGGCCAGATACTGATCTCGTCGATGGCCAACGAGAACCCGATTTTCGCGTTCGACTCAAACCCCTTCCTCGCGCCGAACTACCCCGCGGCGAAAAAGCTGTTGAGCGTTGCGCGTCCGTATATCGAAAAGCGCCTGGACGCGCAGGGCATCAAATTGCTGTTTACCGTACCCTGGCCGCCGCAGGGCATCTACACCAAGAAGCCGCTCAATTCCATTGCCGACCTGAAAGGCGTGAAGTTCCGCACCTACAGCCCGGTCACCTCTGAATTCGCCAAGCAGCTCGGCGCGATTCCGACCACGGTGCAGGTGCCGGAAATCCCGCAGGCCTTCCTCACCGGCCTGGTCGATGCGATGATCACCTCCGGCTCCACCGGCGTGGATACCCAGGCCTGGGATTACCTCAAATACTACACCGACGCACAAGCCTTCCTGCCGTTCAACGTCGTGATCGTGAACAAGGCCGCCTTCGCCAAACTCGATCCGGTACTGCAAAAGGAAGTCTTGACCGTTGCAGCCAAGGCCGAGGCGCAAGGCTGGGCCACCAGCGAAGCCGAGGACGAGGGTTACAAGAAAACCATGGCGAGCAAAGGCATCACGGTGCAGAAGCCGAACGCGAAACTCGCCGCCGAACTCAATGCGATCGGCAAGACCATGGCACAAGACTGGGTGAAGAAAACCGGGCCTGACGCGCAGGCGATACTCAACGGGCTGCAGTAGCCCGAGCAAGACTATGCCGGGGGAAGCAGCCCTGCGCTTCCCCCATCGCGCCCGGTCACCGGCGTCCCGGGCGCAGCCCCATTGTCGACCGGTTGGAACGCAACATTTCAGGCACGACCACATGAGAAAATTCCTCGAATGGCTCTACACCGGCTCCGGCGTACTCGCCGGAATCTTTCTGATATTCATCGCGGTCTTGTCGCTGGCGCAGATCAGCGGCCGCCTGCTTGGATTCGACGCGTATTCCTTCGATGACTTCGCCGGCTTCTGCATGGCCGCGTCGTCTTTTCTCGGACTCGCCCATACCTATCGCCGCAACGAGCAGATCCGCGTCGCACTGCTTATCGATCGTCTAGGCGACGGCGCGCGCAAGGCTGCCGAACTGCTGTGCCTCGCGGCGAGCAGCTTCCTGGTCGGATACTTCGCCTGGTATGCGACCGACATGACCTGGACTTCGCACGTCATCAATGACGTGTCGCAGGGTCTGGTGCCGGTGCCGCTGTGGCTGCCCCAAAGCGGCATGGCTTTGGGCCTGACCATCATGACGATTGCGCTGCTCGACGATCTCGTCGTGTTGCTCGCGGGTGGCACGCCTTCGTACCTGGTCGCCGAGCGAAGCAAGAAAGTCGCGATGTCGGAGAACCTTTAAGCCATGAGTACCTTAGGCATTACCCTGTTCCTGCTCGCCCTGCTCGCCGTGCTGCTGGCCGGCGGCGTGTGGATCGCCCTCGTGCTGCTCGCAATGGGCTTTGCGGCGATGGAATTGTTTACATCGACCCCAGTGGGCAAGCTCATGGCCACCACGGTCTGGGGCTCGAGCGCGAGCTGGTCTCTAACCGCGCTGCCCCTATTTATCTGGATGGGGGAAATCCTGTTCCGCAGCCGCATATCCGAAGACATGTTCCGCGGTCTCGCGCCCTGGCTCACCGCGCTGCCGGGCAGGCTGATGCATTGCAACGTGATCGGCTGCGGCATTTTCGCGGCGATTTCGGGTTCGTCCGCGGCCACCGCCGCCACCATCGGCAAGATGACGGTGCCGGAACTGCTCAAGCGCGGCTACCACGAGCCCATGGTCATCGGCTCGCTCGCCGGCGCGGGCACCCTCGGCCTGCTGATCCCGCCTTCGATCATCATGATCGTCTACGGCGTCGCGGCCAACGTTTCCATCGCGCGGCTGTTCATCGCCGGCGTGGTGCCCGGGATCATGCTGATGAGCCTGTTCTCGGGCTACATCATTCTCTGGTCCCTGCTCAATCCCGACAAGACGCCA
>JAKAIH010000445.1 GCA_021825225.1 Pseudomonadota bacterium | reverse complement strand
GGCGCGGCTGAATTCGGTGTTCGCCTTTCCGCTGTCGGGCCGGGCGCCCTTCGTGCTCGACTGGGCCGATTTCGAGACCTATTTCGGCAAGATGACCGCCACCGGCGTGGTCAAGAGCATGAAGGACTTCTACTGGGACATCCGCCCCAAGCCGGAATACGGCACCATCGAGGTCCGCGTCATGGACACGCCGCTGACCATTCCGAAGGCCGCGCGCATCGCCGCCTACATCCAGACCCTGGGCCGCTGGATCCAGACCGAGCGCCCGTTCGCGCCGCAGGAAGACGACTACCTCGTCTACACCTTCAACCGCTTCCAGGCCTGCCGCTTCGGCTTCGACGGCACCTTCGTCGACCCCGCCACGCGCGAACACCGCACTCTGCGCGAGGACCTCGTGCGCACCCTGGTGAAACTGGAAGACCACGCCATCGCCCTCCGATCCGACCCGGCGCTGCGCGAACTGCTGACCGACGTGACCGGTCGCGGCAACGACGCGCAATGGATCCGCGAAACCTTCGCCCGCGAAGGCCACCTGCCGGAAGTGGTCAGGCAGCAGTGCGAACGGTGGATGGGCCGCATGCCGCGAAACCCAGCCCCGGGGGACGCACCGTCGACCTGAAGTGCCGTCAGTTTCCGCCCACCCATTCCTGCGTTCCCTGTCCGGCGAACTGCATGCGATGCAGTTGGGCATACAAGCCGCCACGCGCCAGCAGTTCGGACTGCGTTCCCAGTTCCACCAGCCGGCCTTGGTCCAGCACCGCGATGCGGTCGCAGTGGGCGATGGTGGCCAGGCGATGGGCGATGACGATGGTCGTGCGGCCCTGCATCAGGCGGTCCACGGCTTGCTGCACCAGGCGCTCGCTTTCGGCGTCGAGCGCGCTGGTGGCCTCGTCCAGAATGAGCAGCGGCGCGTCGCGGTATAGCGCGCGGGCGATGGACAGACGCTGGCGCTGCCCGCCGGAGAGCTGCGAGCCGTTATGGCCGATCTCGGCATGCAGCCCGCCCGGAAGGCCGCGCACGAAGTCGGCCAGCGCGGCGGCTTCCAGCGCGCTCCAGGCGCGCGCCTCGTCCACCGGCTCGCCGAAACTCACGTTCGCCGCCACGCTGTCGTTCAGCAGCACCACGTCCTGACTGACGAGGGCGATCTGCTGGCGCAGCGCGTGCAGCTTCCAGTCGCGCAACGGCACGCCATCCAGGAGCAGGCGGCCGGAACTGGGTTCCAGCAGACGCGGCACCAGACGCATCAATGTGGTCTTGCCGGCACCGGACGGTCCCACCAGCGCGAGACTCTCGCCCGCATGCACGTGCAGGCTGACGCGGTCGAGCACCGGGCGATCGATGGCGCCGATGCGCACCGTCACGTCCTCGAAGCGCAGCTCGCCGCTGGCGCGTGCCAGCTCGAACGAGCCCGTGTCGGCCTCCTGCGGCGTGTCGATGATGCCGCGCAGCCGCTCCAGCGAACTCAGCGCGCGCACCATGGGCTGCACGATGTCGGATACCCGCCGCAGAGGCGACAGGGTCATCAGCATCGCGGTGATGAAGGAGACGAAGCCGCCCACGCTGTGCTGGCCCGACACATCGCTCTGGTGCAGCGCATAGACCATCACCACCGACACCGCCAGCGCCGACAGCCACTGCGACACCGGTGTGGTCGACGCGCCGGACACCAAGGTCTTCACCGTGGTGCGGCGCAGACCTTGGTTGATGGCCTCGAAGCGCGCGGCAAACCCGCTCTGCGCGTTGTGCACGCGGATCACCGGCGCCGCCAGCATGCCCTCCTCCAGCGCATACGAGGTGACCTCCGCCGCCTTCTGCATCTGCGCGTTCAGGCGCTTGGCGCGGCGGCTGATCAGACGCATGGTGAACAGCAGCGGCAGCAGGATGGCCAGGGTCAGCAGCGTGAGGCTCCAGTTCAGCCACATCAGATAGCCGAACAGCGCCAGCAGCGTGAGGCTGTCGCGCACCAAGGTGAGCAAGCCGGGGAAGATCATGCCCAGCGCCAGTTGCGCCTCGTACACCGCCGCGCCGATCAGGCTGCTGGCGCTTTCGCGCTGCAGTTGCGCGAGCTGGGCATGCACAATCTGGCCGTACACCAGCGTGCGCACCCGTGCCAGCACGTTCTGCGTCATCCACTGTGTGAGAAACTGCGAGGTCAGCCACGCCAATCCGCGCACCGTGAACAACCCAAGCAAGACCGCCGGGACCGCCCACAGGGGGAAATCGCGGTGCGATGTGAAGCCAACATCCAGCACATGCTTCATCAACGCCGGAAGCGCAGGCTCGGTCGCCGCGACGATCGCGGCGCACAGCACGATGAGTAGGGCTGCGGCGCGGTTGCGGGAGTCGGCCGAGAATAATTTTCGCAGAAGCCGCATTGGCGCGGTGGATGACACGAGCAAATGCTTCCCCAGGGTTTTTGAATGATCGATACAAAACATCTGACACTGAAAACGCCAAGAGACTTCGTCGGGCCGATCGCCATCTTCGCCGCGTTCAGTTTACCCTTGCCCACCGCCTGGGGCTCGGTGGGGCTCGTTCTTCTGCTCACCACCCCCTTCTTACATGGCCAATGGGCCCAGCAGTGGCAGCGCATCAAATCTTCCCCGCCAGCGTGGATAGCCTTGATTTTCTTTGCGCTATACGTCGTGGGCGCGATATACAGCGTGGCACCGGCAGCACAAATCAACAATTTTTTGGGGAAATACGCCAAACTACTGATCCTCCCTCTATTAGTTGCTGTGCTTGATACAGATAAGTGGCGGCGCCTCGCCATGCATGCTTTCCTTATCGCCGCGGGTCTGGCCGCTACAGTTTCTTACGCACGATTTCTTGGCCTTATCCAACAATTTCCAGATCCAAATCAAGCTTATACTGCATTTCAAAATCGCATTAGCTTCGGAACTTACTTAGCTTTCGCAGCGTATCTTCTCGCTTGGCGAGCGATCCATGATGCCCACAAGCGATGGTTCTGGGCCACATTAGCTTTGCTTTACGGACTGTCCGTGCTCATGATCAATAATGGAAGAACTGGCTATGTCATCATTCTCGCGTTGGTCATTTTACTATTCTTTCAGAAGTTTGGCATCAAAGGTGTTGGCATTGGATTGATCGCTGTATCATTTCTTGGATCCGCAGCATTTTTCCTATCGCCGACAAGCCACGAAAGAATCACCAGAACTGTACAGAATTTTGAAAAATATAAAATTGGAAACGGAGCCACCGAAACCTCCACTGGATTGCGTTTGCAGTTTTATTACCACAG
>JAKAIH010000444.1 GCA_021825225.1 Pseudomonadota bacterium | reverse complement strand
GGTGCGCTTTGAGCACATCGGTGAAAATCACTTCCACTTTTTTCTCGTGCAGCTGCTCTTCCAGCTGCATCAGGAATTTGTCGACCACGCGCAGGATGACCTCGTGATCGAGCGCGGCGAAGGAAATGATCGCGTCCAGCCGGTTGCGAAACTCCGGCGTGAACATGCGCTTGATCTCGGCCAATTCATCTCCGGTGGTGCGCAGCTGGCTGAAGCCGATGCTGGTGCGGTTGAGCGCCTCGGCGCCCGCGTTGGTGGTCATGATGATGACCACGTTGCGGAAATCGGCTTTGCGCCCGTTGTTGTCGGTGAGCGTGCCGTGGTCCATCACCTGCAGCAGGATGTTGAAAATATCGGGATGGGCCTTCTCGATCTCGTCGAGCAGCAGCACGCAGTGCGGCTTCTTCGTGATCGCCTCGGTCAGCAGGCCGCCCTGGTCGAAGCCGACATAGCCCGGCGGCGCGCCGATCAGGCGCGACACCGCGTGGCGCTCCATGTACTCGGACATGTCGAAGCGTATCAGTTCGATGCCCATGCAATAGGCGAGCTGGCGCGCCACCTCGGTCTTGCCCACGCCGGTGGGGCCGGAGAACAGGAACGAGCCGATCGGTTTGGTCGGCTGTCCGAGGCCGCTGCGCGCCATCTTGATCGAGGCAGCGAGCGCGTCGATGGCCTTGTCCTGGCCGAACACCACGGCTTTCAGGTCGCGGTCCAGATTTTTCAGCGACTCGCGGTCGTCGGAGGACACGCTGCGCGGCGGGATGCGCGCAATTTTCGCGATGATCTCTTCAATCTCCAGTTTGCCGACGACCTTCTTCTGCTTGGTCTTGGGCAGGATGCGCTGTGCCGCACCGGCCTCGTCGATGACGTCGATGGCTTTGTCCGGCAAATGCCGGTCGTTGATGAAGCGCGCCGACAGCTCGGCCGCGGTGGTCAGCGCAGCCGCGGAATACTTGATGCCGTGGTGCGCCTCGAAGCGGCTTTTCAGGCCGCGCAGGATGGCCACGGTTTCCTCTACCGAGGGCTCGGCGACGTCGATCTTCTGGAAACGGCGCGACAGCGCGTGGTCTTTTTCGAATACGCCGCGGTACTCGTTATAGGTGGTCGCGCCGATGCACTTCAGCTGTCCGGAAGACAGCGCCGGCTTGAGCAGGTTGGAGGCGTCCAGCGTGCCGCCGGACGCGGCGCCGGCGCCGATCAGCGTGTGAATCTCGTCGATGAACAGGATGGCGTTGCAGTTGTCGAGCAGCTGCTTCAGCACCGCCTTCAGGCGCTGCTCGAAATCGCCGCGGTACTTGGTCCCGGCGAGCAAAGCGCCCATGTCCAGGGCGTACACCTGGCAGTGCGCGAGCACCTCGGGTACGTTGCCTTCGACGATGCGCCGCGCCAGGCCTTCGGCAATAGCAGTCTTGCCCACGCCGGCTTCGCCGACGAGCAGCGGATTGTTCTTGCGCCGCCGGCACAGCGTCTGGATCACGCGCTCCAGTTCGCGCTCGCGGCCGATCAGCGGATCGATCTTGCCGACCAGGGCCTGGGCGTTCAGGTTGAGGGTATAGGTTTCGAGTGCGCCGTGGCTGGCCTGCTCCTCCTGCTGCTCCTCGCTCGTCTCCGGCTTGCCGCTCTGCGTCTGCGGCGTCTTGGTGATGCCGTGCGCGATGAAATTGACCACATCCAGCCGCGTGATGCCCTGCTGATGCAGGAAGTACACCGCGTGGGAGTCCTTTTCGCCGAATATCGCCACCAGCACGTTGGCGCCGGTCACTTCCTTCTTGCCCGAGGACTGCACGTGCAGGATCGCGCGCTGGATCACACGCTGGAAGCCCAGCGTCGGCTGGGTGTCGATTTCCTCCGTCCCGGCAACGGTAGGCGTGTGCTCGGCGACAAAGCCGGAGAGACTTTTGCGCAGCTCGTCGATGTTCGCGGCGCAGGCGCGCAGCACCTCGGCCGCGGTGGGGTTGTCGAGCAGCGCCAGCAGCAGGTGCTCGACGGTGATGAACTCGTGGCGTTTTTGCCGGGCTTCGACAAACGCCATGTGCAAGCTGACTTCCAGTTCCTGCGCAATCATTCAGTTTCCTCCATCACGCATTGAAGCGGATGTTGATGCTGGCGGGCGAAGCTGCCCACCTGCTCTACCTTGGTAATCGCCACGTCCTTGGGATAGACGCCGCATACACCCACCCCCTCCCGATGCACCTTCAGCATGATCTGCGTCGCCTGTTCGCGGCTCAGGCTGAAGAACGTCTGCAGCACGGCGACCACGAACTCCATTGGCGTGTAGTCGTCATTCAACAGCATGACCTTGAACAGCGGCGGCGGCTTGACCCTGGCCTTCTTCGCCTCTAATACGGTCCCTTCGCGCGCCCGATTCGCCATGCTCGTTCACCCACCTGAACAACACTATGCCACATTCTGCGGCCCGTCAATTTAGCTTCGACAATGACCTGCCGCATGGAATTCCACCTGCTGCCACATTATCGTCCTAAATTGCACACTAGCTGAGTGTAATCCTAATCGCTGCGGCGACGCGGCGCAATGCTCGCGCGGGCCGCAATTTCGGCCCGCTATGCGTCAAGGCTGCGGACACTTGACTTGCGTCGGCAAACTGAGTAAAAAACGGCTGGTGTCCCGGAGTCGGGACGGCGCACGGATTCCGGTCTGCGTGCCGCATCGATCCAGGGCACGACAAGGGGACGCTCCCGATCGAGCAACTTTTTTTGGAAGTTTTTATGCCAACAGGTACAGTAAAGTGGTTCAACGACGCCAAGGGCTACGGTTTCATTACGCCCGACGACGGTAGCGAGGATCTGTTCGCGCACTTCTCGGCGATCCAGATGGAAGGCTTCAAGACGCTTAAAGAAGGTCAGAAGGTGAAGTTCGAAGTGACCCAGGGCCCGAAGGGCAAGCAAGCTTCCAGCATCCAATCCGCAGCCTGAATCGGCGCCTTCGCGGCGCCGGACTTGATTGCGGTAGCAAGATGTCCGGCATCAGGCCCACACCATGGGCCGGGAGGGCTTTTTTCAGGGCGATATCAGACTACGGCCGCAGGCATCGCGCCTGCGGCCGTTTTTTTTCGGCGTATGTGGTCGGAGTAGATCGCCGCAGTGATTCTGTCGGGTCTGATCAACGCGCTGATTCCATTTGATATTCGGCTGGACCCTATTGGGGAAGGTCAATAAGTGAGATAATTGCTGCAGAGACGAACAAGGGAATGGCAGAGGGCGCATGCGGTATTCACCCGCTCGCCGATTTCTTCTGGACACCTCCATATTCGG
>JAKAIH010000443.1 GCA_021825225.1 Pseudomonadota bacterium | reverse complement strand
CACCTGCAGCCAGCAGCCCATGCTTACCAGCGGTGTGATCCTGTTGATGTCCTCATGCACGTCCTTGTTGCGTTCCGGATGCGCGATCATCGGGCGGATTTTCTGTTTCAGCAGCCAGGCTACGAATTTGTCGCTGCCCACGGGGACATGGCTGTGCGGCAGTTCGAGCAGCATGATGCGATAGCCGTCGCGTTCGCCGAGGAAGGGGATACGTCCTTCCAGGACCATCGCGATGATTTCCTCGCCCAGCCGCACCTCGCCGCCGATTTCGAGCTGCAACGGGATGTCGCGGCTTTCGAGTTCGATGCGGAAGCGCTCGACCTGGGTCGCGATCGAGGCGCGCTCGTTGTTGTAGCGGCCGACGTGCACATGTGGGGTGACTACGGAGCGCACGATGCCGCTATGCACCGCGTGCGCGGCCAGGGCGAGCGCTTCCTCCATGGTCTCGGGACCGTCGTCTATGCCCGGCAGCAGGTGGCAGTGGAGGTCGATCATGCCAATGGATTATCGGGCATTGCGCAGGAATGCGCGAGCGCCCGACTCGGTTTGAGCTGCGCTGCGGGAATTTGTTCCCGCCGGGCGGCTATGCGGCCTTCTTGCGCTTTTTGCCGCCGTAGCTGCCGTAATAGCGCCGGTAGCCGTACTTGGCGTAGCCGGTGTATTCGCCGTAGTAGCGGTCGGCGCGTTCGAAGTCGAGCTGGTTGAGCGCGACGCCGATGATGTTGACCAGGCTTTGCCTGACGCGCTTGATGCCGTTGCGCGCGACTTGATAGGGCACGTCGTCCGCCTTGACCACGTAGACGAGCCCGGTGCAGCGGCGCGCGATCACCATGGCATCGCTCACCAGCTGCACCGGCGGGGAGTCGATGATCACCATATCGAACATTTCGGACAGCTTGTGCAGCGTGTCCTCGAAGCGCTTCGACAACAGGAGCTCCAGCGGATTGGGCGGAACCACGCCTGCCGGCAGCACGTAAAGCTCTGTCTCGTCCACGCGGAACATGCATTCCTGCGCCGGCGACGTGCCCGACACCAGGTTGGACAAACCCGGTGTGGTGGATTCCTTGCCGAACACCTTGCCAATGCTGGGCCGGCGCATGTCGGCATCGACCAGGATCACGCGCTTGGTCTGGGCGAAGGCGAGCGCGAGGTTCATGGCGAACGTGGTCTTGCCCTCGCCGGGAACCGAGGACGTGACCACAATCGCTTTGTGCGGCTCGTCTATGGCTGAGAGCAGAATGCCGGTGCGCGCCGTTCGGATCGCTTCGGAAAAGATCGAGTGCGTATTCTCGATAAAGTGGCGCTCGGGCTTGACTTTGCCGGTGATGATCGGCAACGCCGCGAGCACCGGCAGGCCGAGCTTGGCCTCGACTTCCCCGCTGGTCTTGACCGTGTTGTCCAGGCGCTCGATCAGCAGCGCCAGCATGATTCCCAGAACCAGGCCCAACACCACTGCGATCTGCACCGCTCGCGTCTTGTTGGGCGCGAACGGCGTAGACGAGGGTATCGCCGGGTCGATCACGCGCGCGACGGTGCTCTGCAAATCGCCGGCGGCGCTGGTTTCCTTGAAACGGCCGAGGAACATGTCGTAGAGCTGGCGGTTGCTCGTCACGTCGCGCTCCAGGATATTGAGCTGGTACTCCTTGCGGTTCATGTTCTGGATTTCGTCCTTGGACTGCGCCAGCGTCTTCTCCACCGCCTTTTCGTTGGCCCGGGCCGCTTCGTATTCCTTGGTGATGGTGTCGATCGCCCGGCGTATGGCGTCGCGGGTATTCTGGCGCGCGCTTCGGACATCGGCTTCGGCGGCGATGATGCGCGGATGCTCCTTGCCGTAGCGTTTGCTCAGTTCGGCCAGTTTCTTGTCCGCATCCGATTCGGCATCGCGCATGCGCGACACCGCCGGGTTGCTCGCGATCGCGGGCAGCGTTTCGTAGTTGCCGCCGGCGGTGCGGATCTGGTTGTAGCGAATTTCGGCTTCGCTGCGGCGCTGGCGCGCGTCGATCTGCGCCTTGGTCAGATCCTCGAACGTCTTGCTCGCGCCGCCCATGGCGAGGCCTTTGGCATCGACGATGTGCTCTTTGTCGCGGTATTGCTGCAGCGCCAGTTCCGAGGCCTCGACTTTCTTGCGCAGGCCGCGCAGGCGCTCGGCCAGCCAATCGCTGGCTTTCTGCGTCATTTTGTAGCGAGCCTCGAGGTCGCTCTCGATATAGGTGTCGGCAAACGCATTGGCGACCTTGGCGGCGAGTTCGGGATCATGCGCGACGAAGCTGACACGGATCAATTGGCTCAAGCGAACCGGCTCGACCTGCAGGCGCGCCTGCACGGCGCCGATTACACTTTTCGGGATCGCCGCGGCCTTGGCGGGCGTCTTGGTTTCGGATTCGCCGAAACCGAAGCGATCGGCAGTGATGCCGGCCGAGGCGAGCCACTTCTTCCAGTACGGCGGCTCCTGCTGCCGGGGATCGAATTCAGGATCGTCGGCCAGATTCAGCTTGGCGATGACTTTTTCCGCAAGTTCGCGCGACTTGAGGATTTCGGCCTGCGTGTTGAAATACTGAACATTGCTGTTCGCGTTGGAATAGACTTCCTCGATCGAAACGACTTTGTTCTTGCCGGCTTCGATCAGCAGCGTCACTGTGGAGCGGTAGGTCGGCTTGATCGAAGACACGACCAATGCGGTCAGCAGCGTAATTGCCAGCGCGAGGCCGAGAATGGCCCATTTATGTTTGGTGATGGACCGCCAGTATTCGAGGAGATCCAAGGACTCGCCTCGATCCTGCGGGGCCTGCAACTGCGGTGCTTCGTTGACTGCATTCACGGGAACTATCCTGGCATTCATGCGGGGGCCCTGCTCCGGAGTATCGATCATGCGGTGCTGCAACGCGGGCTGGGTCCGGCGCGGTGTGCCGTCTTCCGGCGGGCGTGCTCAGCGCTAAGCCGGCGGTCTGTCGTCAAAAAAAACTTTCGTCCACGGTGATGATATCACCGGGATGGATCGGGGCGTCCAGGCCGACCTTGACCGGCGTGTGCGTGGGATCGTCGTCACGCACGACGGTAATCTTGCTCATCGAGGCGCGCTCGGTGAAGCCTCCCGCAATGGTGGCCGCCTTGCGCACGGTCAGGCCTGGTTCGTAGGGGTAACTCTTGGGCATCTTGACCTGGCCGTTGATGAAAAACGGCCGGTACTCGTCGATGGTGACGGAGACGCGCGGATTCACCAGGTAGGTTCCGCGCAGTCCGTCGGTGATCATCTTTTCCAGCTCGCCCACGGTC
>JAKAIH010000442.1 GCA_021825225.1 Pseudomonadota bacterium | reverse complement strand
GAGATCCGCCGTGCACAGCAGCAGCAACCAGGACACATCGCGCAGCACCGGCGCCCCGGAATTCGACCGGCTGATCGCCGCGCTGTGCGAACCCGCGCGCTATGGGCAGGCACTCAGGCGCGTCGAGCTGCTGCAGACCCACATCTCCTGCGTGCTGCTCGCCGGCGACTACGCCTACAAGATCAAGAAGCCGGTGAATCTCGGCTTTCTCGACTTCAGCACCCTGGCCGCGCGCCGCCACTACTGCGAAGAGGAACTGCGCCTGAACCGCCGCACCGCGCCAGCGTTGTATCTCGACATCGTCGCGATCACCGGCAGCGCCGCGGCGCCGCGACTGGGCGGCGACGGCCCCGCGATCGAGTATGCGCTCAGGATGCGGCGCTTTTCCCAGGATGCGCTGCTCGACCGCATGGCGCGGCGCGGCGCGCTCCTGCCTGCGCACATCGACGCACTCGCGCGCGGCATCGCCGCGTTTCATGCGCAGATCGCGCGCGCCGGTGCCGACGAGGCGTTCGGCAGCCCAGAGCGCATACTCGCGCCGGCGCTGCAGAACTTCGAGCAGATGCTATCGCTGGCCGGCACAAAGCCGGATATCGCACTGCTCGCGCGGCTGCGCGACTGGAGCGCGCGCGAACACGCGGCACTCGCCGGCGTGTTCGCTGCGCGCAAGCGCGCGGGTTGGGTGCGCGAGTGCCACGGCGACCTGCATTTGGGCAACATCGCCCTGCTCGATGGCGTGCCGACCCCCTTCGACGGCCTCGAATTCAGCGCCGAGCTGCGCTGGACCGACGTCATGAACGAAATCGCATTTCTGATGATGGACCTCATCGATCACAGCCTGCCGCGGCTCGCGTTCCGCTTTCTCAACGCTTATCTGGAGGCAAGCGGCGATTATGCCGGCGTGCGCGTGCTGCGCTTTTACCTCGTCTATCGCGCGCTGGTGCGCGCCAAGGTCGCGTGCCTGCGCGCACACCAGCCGGGCATAGCCGCGGGCGAAAAGAGCGCGCTCGCGCACGAATACCGCCGGCACCTGCTGCTGGCCGAGCACCTGGCGGGGAGCGCACACCCGGCACTGGCGATCATGCACGGACTGCCGGGATCGGGAAAAACCACCAGCGCACAAAGCCTCGCCGAGGCGCTGGGAGCGGTACGCCTGCGTTCGGACGTAGAGCGCAAGCGCCTGCATGGGCTGGATGCGCAGGCGCGCTCCGGTTCCGGGCTGGATGCCGGACTGTACGCACCGGCAGCCGGCGAACGCACCTATGCGCGCCTGGCGCAGCTTGCGCGCGAAGTGCTCGCCGCACGCTACCCGGTCATCGTCGATGCGGCCTTCCTCAAGCGCGCGCAGCGCGAGCGCTTCGCCGCACTCGCCCGCGGCGCAGGCGCCGCCTTCGCCATCGCCAGTTGCAAGGCGTCGGCGCAGACGCTGCGCGCGCGCGTGGCCGAGCGCGAGCGCGCGGCGAAGGATGCCTCGGAAGCCGGCTTGGCGGTGCTCGAGCACCAGCTCGCGAGCGCGGAGCCGCTCACCGAGGATGAGGCCGAGCATGCGCTGGTGCTGGATGCCGAGCGCGGCGCAGGCGCGCCCGAAGCCGAGGCGCTGGCGCGCCGCCTGGGTCTGAGCGCGCACCCGGCCTGAACATGCGCAGCCATCTTTTCACCTCCGAGTCGGTTTCCGAGGGCCATCCGGACAAAATCGCCGACCAGATATCGGACGCGATCCTCGACGCATTCCTTGCCGAAGATGCCGACGCGCATGTTTCCTGCCAGAGTTTCGTCGCCCATCGCCTCATCGTCGTCGCCGGCGAATTCAGGACGCACGAGACGCTGTTCAGGAAGATCGAGGCGGCCGCGGCCGGCATCGTGCGCGCCACGCTGCGCCGGATCGGCTATCGCGGCGCGGCCGAGGACGCGGACACGGGCTGCGACCCGGATGCGGTCGAAGTGAGGATCGCCTTCAACCGCCAGTCGGAGGACATCGACCAGGGCGTGAGCCGCGGCGGCGGCGTGATCGGCGCCGGCGACCAGGGCATGATGTTCGGCTACGCCTGCGACGAGACGCCGCAGCTGATGCCGCTCGCTCCGATGCTTGCGCACGCACTGGTGCGGCGCCAGGCCGAGGTCAGAAAATCGGGTGCCCTGCCCTGGCTGCGCCCGGACGCAAAAGCGCAGGTAACGCTGCGCTGCGACGATGGCCGCGCCATGGCGGTGGAACAGGTCGTGCTCTCCACCCAGCATGCGCGCACGGTCGGCCTGGACGAATTGCGCCGCGCCGTGCGCCGCGAAATCATCGAGGCCGCGATCCCGGTGGAGTTACGCTCGTCCCGCTTCGAGTGCCTGATCAATCCCACCGGACGCTTCGTCGTCGGCGGCCCCAAAGGCGACACCGGGCTCACCGGCAGGAAGATCATCGTCGACAGCTACGGCGGCAGCTGCCCGCATGGCGGCGGCAGCTTTTCCGGCAAGGACCCGACCAAGGTGGACCGCTCCGCGGCGTACATGGCGCGCTATGCGGCGAAGCAGGTGGTGGCGGCAGGACTCGCGCGCCGCTGCACGCTGCAGCTCGCCTACGCCATCGGCGTGCCCGAGCCGCTGTCCGTCGGCCTCGATACCCAAGGCACGGGCTGCGTGGACGAGGCGAAACTGGAGGAGGTCGTGCGCGGCTTCTTCGATTTCACGCCCGCAGGCATCATCGCGGCGCTGGATCTGCAGCGTCCGATTTACGCGCAGACCTCGGTGTACGGTCATTTCGGGCGCGAACTGGCGGATTTCACCTGGGAGAGGACCGACCGCGCCGAAGCGCTCAGGCGCGCAGTGTCTGCTTGAACCTCAGTGCATCAGCAAATGCGGCAGCCAGGTTGAAATCACCGGCACGTAAGTGATCAACAGCAGCAAGCCGAGCATGAGAGCGATGAACGGCAGCGTGCCGCTCACCACCTCGGCCAGCGGTGTGCGCGAGATATTCGCGATCACGAACAGATTCAGCCCGACCGGCGGCGTGAGCAGCGCGAGCTCCATGTTGATCACCATCACCACACCGAAATGGATCGGATCGATGGCGAGGGGTTTCAGCATCGGGATGATCACCGGCAGCGTCAGCAGCATGACCGAAAATACTTCCAAAAACATGCCGAGGATCAGCAGCATGATGTTGACCATCACCAGGAACTGCCAGCCTTTGATCTGCCATTCGGTGATCAGTTCCACCGCGCGCGTGGCAATGCCAGTCTCGGTGATCCAGTGGCCGAACGCGAGCGCCACCGCGATGATGAGCATTATCGCCGCGGCG
>JAKAIH010000010.1 GCA_021825225.1 Pseudomonadota bacterium | reverse complement strand
GACAATGTCTGCTCCCTGCCTACTTCGCCGCCATCGCATCGCGCACCTGCTGCAGCGCGCTCTGGTCCTCGATGGTGGTCAGGTCGCCCGGGTCGCGCCCTTCGCAGATCGCCTGGATCGAACGGCGCAACACCTTGCCCGAGCGGGTCTTGGGCAGCAGCGTCACGAAATGCACCCGTGCCGGCCGGCCGATCGCGCCCAGCTGCTGGTCCACCGTCTTCATCACGTCGCCTTCCAGCGCCATGCGCCCCGCGCTGCTTGCGATCAGCGCCGGGTCCTTCAGTACCGCGAAGGCCACCGGCACCTGCCCTTTCAGCTGGTCCGCGACGCCGATCACCGCGACCTCCGCGATCGCCGCGTGCGAACTGATGGCCTCTTCGATTTCGCGCGTGCCCAGGCGGTGGCCGGCAACGTTGATCACGTCGTCGGTGCGGCCGAGGATGAAGTAATAGCCGTCCTTGTCGCGTATGCCCCAGTCGAAAGTCGAATAGGCGAGCTTGCCGGGTATGGTCTCGAAGTAGGTTTTGACGAAGCGCTCATCGTCGCCCCACACCGTGCTCATGCAGCCCGGCGGCAGCGGCGGCATGATCGCGACCACACCCTTCTCGTCCGTGCCCACCTCCTCGCCCGTGGACTCGTGCAGCAGTTTCAGGTCATAGCCGTACATGGGGAAACCGGGGCTGCCGAACTTGCGCGCGATGTCCTCCACGCCCATGGGATTGGCAAGAATCGGCCAACCGGTCTCGGTCTGCCAGTAATTGTCGACGATCGGCCGGCCCAGGCCTTCCGAGATCCATTGCGCCGTCGGCTGATCGAGCGGCTCGCCGGCGAGGAACAGAAATTTGAGCGAGGAAAGATCGTATTTCTTCAGGTACGCCGGATCCTGCTTTTTCAGCACCCGGATCGCCGTCGGCGCGGAAAACATCACTGCGACCTTGTACTTTTCGACGATCTTCCACAGGATGCCGCCGTCCGGGCGTACCGGGGTGCCCTCGTACATGATGGTGGCCATGCCGGCCAGCAGCGGTCCGTAGATGATGTAGGAATGCCCGACGACCCAGCCGATGTCCGAAGTGGAAAAGTACGTCTCGCCGGCGTTGCCGCAATAGATGTGCTTCATCGACGCCGCGAGCGCCACCGCGTGGCCGCCCACGTCGCGCTGCACCCCCTTCGGCTTGCCGGTGGTGCCCGAGGTATAGAGAATGTAGGACGCCTCGTTCGATTCCAGCCACACGCAGGGAACCTGCGCGCTCATGTGCCTGGCACGCAAATCGGCCCAGTCGAGGTCCCGTCCCGCAACGCGCGCCATGCCCGGATCGAGGCCGCGATTCACCAGTATCACTTTCTCCGGCGGAAACTTCGACAGGCGGATGGCCTCGTCGAGCAGCGGCTTGTACGGCACCACCTTGCCTGCGCGAGAACCGGCGTCGGCGCTGATGATGAGTCGCGGCTTGGCGTCGTCGATACGGCTTGCCAGGCTATGCGAGGCGAAGCCGCCGAACACCACCGAATGAATTGCCCCGATACGCGCGCAGGCGAGGATCGCAAAGCAGGCTTCGGCAATCATCGGCATGTAGATCAGCACGCGGTCGCCCTTGCCCACGCCCAGGCTCTGCATCGCGGCAGCGCAGCGATTGACCTCCGCGTGCAGTTCGCGAAAGCTGTAGGTCTTCTCGGTATCGGTCTCGGTGGAGACGAAAATCAGCGCATTCTGCTCCGCCCGATCCTTGAGATGGCGATCCACCGCGTTATGGCACAGATTGGTCTCGCCGCCGACGAACCACTTTGCGAATGGCGGCCGGCTGTAGTCGAGAACCTTCGCATAAGGCTTGTGCCAGTGAATCAGGCCGCCTTGCTCGCCCCAGAACCCCTCGCGATCGCTGATCGAGCGCCGGTGGAATTCCCTGTAAGTGCTCATCGCCTCCTCCTTGCTCTCTCCCCTCTGCGGGAGAGCAACGGTTACGCGGCCAAATCCACCACGATGCGCCCCTTGGCCTTGCCTTTGATGAAGTCGTCGAACACTCCGGGCAGTTGTTCGAAGGCGATGGTGCGCGTCATGCCGGCGAGATGCCTGGGCTTCATGTCCGTAGCCAGGCGCTGCCATACCTGCGCGCGCAAAGCCATGGGCGTGTAGCCCGAATCGATGCCCAGCAGGCAGGCACCGCGCAGGATGAACGGCAGCACCGTGGTGTTGAGCGTGGGACTTGCCGCAAGGCCGATGCTGGCGATGGTACCACCCTGGTCCATGGTGCTCGCGATCCACGCAAGCACATCGCCGCCGAGATTGTCCACTGCCCCCGCCCACAGCGCCTTGTCCAGCGGCCGTATTTTGGAGAGGTCCAGGCTTTGGCGCAGTTTCACCTCCTTCGCGCCCAATCCCTTGAGGTAATCGGTTTCGCTCTCCTTGCCGGTCAATGCCGTCACCTGATAGCCCAGGCCGGCGAGGATGTCGATGGCGATCGAGCCGACGCCGCCGCTGGCGCCCGAGACGATCACCGCCCCCTTGGCCGGCGCGAGGCCGTTCGCCTCCATGCGCACCACCCCCAGCGCTGCGGTATAGCCGGCGGTGCCCAGGGCCATGGCCTCGAACAGATTGAGCCCCTTGGGCATGGGTACGACCCAGGCGGCCGGAACGCGCGCATATTCCGCATAGCCGCCATGGTGCGCCACGCCGATATCGTAGCTGGTCGCGATGACGGCATCGCCTTTCTTGAAGCGCGCATCGGACGATTCGACCACCGTGCCGGATAGGTCGATGCCGCCGATGCAGGGGAAGCGGCGGATGACTTTGCCCGCGCCGGTGGCGGCGAGCGCGTCCTTGTAATTCACTCCCGAATAGGCGACGCGGATCACCACTTCGCCCGGGTCGAGATCCTTCAGTTCCATGTCGACGAAACCGGCGACTGTCTTCTTGTCCACTTCGTTGATGCGATATGCCTTGAACTTGTCCATGCTGTTGCGCCTTTCCAATTTGAATGCGATTGAATCCTGTCGCGGCCGCGGGCGCTGCGCTACATATGCAAGGCGCGCTTGTCCACCGCGAGTGCCGCCTCGTGCACCACCTCGGACAAGGAGGGATGCGCATGGCAGATGCGTGCGATGTCCTCGGAGCTGGCGCCGAATTCCATCGCCATTACCGCTTCCGCGATCATCTCGGACGCGTGGGAGCCGATGATGTGGATGCCGAGCACGGTATCGGTCCTGGCGTCGGCGAGAATTTTCACGAACCCGGCGGTTTCGTCCTGGCCCAGCGCGCGGCCGTTGTGCGCGAACGGCACCTGGCCCGCGCGGTAGGCCACGCCCTCGGCTTTCAGCTGCTGCTCGGTCTTGCCGACCCAGGCGATTTCCGGCGCGGTGTAGATGACCCAGGGGATGGTGTCCAGATTGACGAAACCGGCCTGGCCGGCGATGCGCTCGGCCACCATCACACCCTCGTCCATGCCCTTGTGAGCGAGCATCGGGCCGCGCACCACGTCGCCTACCGCGTACACATTGGGCAGGCTCGTGCGGCAATGCTCGTCCACCTCGATCAGGCCGCGCTCGTCGATTTTCAGGCCCACCGTCTCGCTGCCGAGGTCGCGCGTGTTCGGAACGCGACCGACGGAAACGACCAGCTTGTTGCAATCCAGCGCCTGCTTGCCCTCGCCGGTTTCGTACTCCACCGTCACCCCACGCTTGCCCCGGCTCACCTTGCCGATTTTCACGCCGAGCTTGATCTCCAGCCCCTGCTCCTTGACGAACAGCTTCCACGCTTCCTTCGCCACCGCCTCGTCCGCAGCGGCAAGGAAATTGGGCAGGGCTTCGAGGACGGTGACCTTCGCACCCAGGCGCCGCCACACGCTGCCCAGTTCCAGCCCGATCACGCCGGCGCCGATCACGCCGAGCTTCTCCGGCACCGCGTTGAGCGCAAGCGCGCCGATGTTGTCGCAGATGGTCTCGTTATCCACTTCCAGTCCGGGCAGGTGGCGCGCGGTGGAACCGGTGGCGACGATGACGTGGTTTGCCTCCACGGTCTCGGCGGCCCCGCCGTCGCTGACTTCGATCAGGTATTTTTCGCCGCTGCCGGCGAATTTGCCGTGGCCTTTGAGCCAGGTGATCTTGTTTTTCCTGAACAGCATCTCGATGCCGCCGGTGAGCTGGGATACGATCTTGTCCTTGCGCGCCTGCATCTTGGCGACGTCGATTTTCGCGCCGGTCACGGAAATGCCGTGATTGCCGAATTTATACGCGACGCGCTCGTAGTTTTCCGACGACTCCAGCAGCGCCTTGGACGGAATGCAGCCGACATTGAGGCAGGTGCCGCCGAGCTTGGCTTCGCCCTTGTCGTTCTTCCATTCGTCGATCACCGCAGTGGAAAAACCGAGCTGGGCACAGCGGATCGCGGCGACATAACCGGCAGGCCCGGCGCCGATGACTACGACTTCGAACGATTTCAGCATGATTGCAGCCCCGAGTTATTCGTGTTGGCCGCCAACAGAGAATGCAATCTCCTCTGCGCGCCGGCGTTCCTTGAGGTGGATGGATTCCTAGAGTTCGAGCAGCAGCCGCATCGGGTCTTCCAGCGCTTCCTTCATCGCGACCAGCGACAGCACCGCTTCGCGGCCGTCGATGATGCGATGGTCGTAGGACAGGGCGAAATAGTTCATCGGACGAATCACGATCTGCCCGTTCTCGACCACCGCCCGCTCCTTGGTGGCGTGAATGCCGAGTATGGCCGATTGCGGCGGATTGATGATCGGCGTCGACAGCATGGAGCCGAACACACCACCGTTGGAAATGGAGAAAGTCCCCCCGGTAAGCTCTTCCATCGAGAGCTTGCCCTCGCCGGCGCGCTTGCCCAGATCCGCGATAGCCTTCTCGATCTGGGCGAAGCTCATCTGATCGGCGTCGCGCAGCACCGGCACCACCAGGCCGCGCGGGCTGCCCACCGCGACACCGATGTCGAAATAGCCGTGATAGACAATTTCATTGCCGTCGACCGAGGCATTGACGATGGGGTATTTTTTCAGGGCGTACACCGCGGCTTTGACGAAAAAGGACATGAACCCGAGCTTCACGCCATGTTCCTTTTCGAACTTGTCCTTGTGTTTGGCGCGCAGATCCATCACCGGCTGCATGTTGACTTCGTTGAAGGTGGTGAGGATCGCTGCGCTGGCCTGGGACTGCAGCAGGCGCTCGGCCACGCGCGCGCGCAGGCGCGACATCGGCACGCGCTGCTCCGGCCGCTCGGCAAGCAGCTTGTCCACATTGATCGGCGCCGGCACTGCGGGCAAGGCGGGTTTCGCCGCCATGGGCGCAGGCGTCGGTGCCGCCGCGGCAGGGCGGGCCGCTGCGCCGCCTTCCATATGCGCAATCACGTCGGCCTTGGTCACGCGGCCGTCGCGGCCGCTGCCGGCGATGGCCTTGGAATCGAGTTTGTGGTCCTCGACCAGCTTGCGCGCCGCCGGCATCAGATTGCTCTGTTCCGCGAGTTGCTTGGCCGCCTGCACCACCGGCGGTGCCGGACGCTCCGCCGCCTTGGCCGCGGCCGCGGCCGAGTCCGCCGCGGTATCGATCACGGCGATGACTTCGCCCGACACTACGGTGCCGCCGTCGGCTTTGATGATCTGGGTGATGACGCCGCCCGCGGGGGCCGGAAGCTCCAGCACCACCTTGTCGGTCTCGACGTCGATCAGGTTTTCGTCGCGGGCGACGGCGTCGCCCACTTTCTTGTGCCAGCTAAGCAGGGTCGCTTCGGCCACCGACTCCGACAGCTGCGGTACTTTCACTTCGACTAGCATGAGGGCTCCGTTCAGTTTTTTCGCCGGCGTCGGGTATCCCTTCGACGGCGTACCGCAAAAACAAGTGCGCGTTTCGCGCCCGGTTACTGCGCCTTTCCGTAGGCGAGCACTGCTGCGCCAAGGATCAAAATACTACACAAAACCGCCTGCTGCAGCGGCCGGCACGCCTAATTCGCCGGCGCCGGTCCCTTGAACTTGCCGAAAGCCGCGGCGACCAGGGCCTTCTGCTGCTCCTGGTGCTTGGCGTAATAGCCGACCGCGGGTGAGGCCGACGACGGGCGGCCCGCGTAGAACAGCTTCTGCTCCTCGCGCATGTTCTCCACGAAGTAATGCCGCGTCTGGTACCAGGCGCCCTGGTTCTGCGGCTCTTCCTGACACCACACCACCTGGGTCGCGTTCGGGTAGCGCTTCATCTCCGCTGCGAACGCCTTGTGCGGGAAGGGATAGAGTTGTTCGATGCGCACGATGGCCGTGCCCTTGATATCGCGTTCGCGCCGCTGCGCCACCAGATCGTAATAGACCTTGCCGCTGCAGCAGATGACGCGCTTTACCGATTCCGCATCGAGGTGTTCGGTCTCGCCGATGACGGTGTGGAACTGGCCCCTGGCGAATTCCGCCAGCGGCGACATCGCCTCTTTGTTGCGCAGCAGCGACTTGGGCGTCATGATGATCAGCGGTTTCCTGAACAGCCGTATCATCTGGCGCCGCAGCAGGTGGAACATCTGCCCGGCGTTCGAGGGTACCACCACCTGCATGTTGTGCTCTGCGCACAGCTGCAGGTAGCGCTCCAGGCGTGCCGAGGAATGTTCCGGCCCCTGGCCTTCGAAGCCGTGCGGCAGCATCATCACCAGGCCGCACACCCGGTTCCATTTGGTTTCGCCCGACGAGATGAACTGATCGATTACCACCTGGGCGCCGTTGGCGAAATCGCCGAACTGCGCTTCCCAGATCACCAGTTCATTGGGCTCCGCCGTGGCATAGCCATACTCGAAACCCAGCACCGCCTCCTCCGACAGCACCGAATCGATCACCGTGAACGGCGCCTGCTTGTCGGTAATGTGCTGCAGCGGAACGAACGTGCCGGAATCCCATTTCTCCCGGTTCTGATCGTGCAGCACGGCGTGGCGGTGGACGAACGTGCCGCGGCCGGAATCCTGGCCGGACAGGCGCACCGCGTAGCCGCTCGCCACCAGCGTCGCATAGGCAAAATGCTCGGCCATGCCCCAATCGACCGGCAAGCGGCCCTCGCCCATGGCCTTGCGGTCGGCGACCACCTTCTCCACCAGCGGATGCAGCTTGAAATTTGCCGGCACCGCGGTGATGCGCTGCGCCACGCGCTGCAGCTCGGCCAGCGGCACCGCCGTGTCGGCCGCATCGGTCCATTTGCGGTCGAGAAACGGCACCCAGTCGACCGCATACTGGCTCTTGAAATTGGAGATCACCGGATCGGCGGTATGCTGTCCCGCGTCGAGCGCGGTGCGCATGCTCTTGATCAGGCTGTCTGCGTCCGTATCCGCGATCACGCCCTGCGCCGCGAGCTTGTCGGCGTAGAGCTTGCGCGTGCCCGGATGCGCCGCGATTCTCTTGTACATCAGCGGCTGGGTCACCGAAGGCGTGTCCTGCTCGTTGTGCCCGAGCTTGCGAAAGCAGACGATGTCCACCACCACGTCGCGGTGGAATTCCATGCGGTAATCGAGCGCGATCTGGGTCACCAGCACCACCGCTTCCGGATCGTCGCCGTTGACATGAAAGATCGGCGCTTCCACCATCTTGGCGACGTCGGTGCAGTACAGCGTCGAGCGCGAATCGCGCGGGTCGGAAGTGGTGAAGCCGATCTGGTTGTTGACCACCACGTGCATCGTGCCGCCGGTGCCGTAGCCGCGGGTATTCGACAGGTTGAGGGTTTCCATCACCACGCCCTGGCCGGCGAAGGCGGCATCGCCGTGCAACAGGATGGACATGACCTGGGTTCCGTCCTTGTCGTTGCGGCGGCGCTGGCGCGCGCGCACCGAACCCTCGACCACCGGATTGGCGATCTCCAGGTGCGATGGGTTGAATGCGAGCGACAGGTGCACCGGCCCCCCCGGGGTGGACACGTCGGAAGAGAAACCCTTGTGGTATTTGACGTCGCCCGAATGCAAATCGTCCGCGTGTATGCCTTCGAACTCGGCGAACAGGTCCTTGGGCATTTTGCCCAGCACGTTGACCAGCACGTTGAGGCGCCCGCGGTGCGCCATGCCGATGACGATCTCCTGCACCCCCTGGCTGCCGCAACGCTGGATCAGTTCGTCCACGCAGGGGATGAGGCTCTCCCCGCCCTCGAGCGAAAAGCGCTTTTGCCCGACATAACGGGTATGCAGGTACTTCTCCAGCGTCTCCGCCGCGGTGAGCCGGTCCAGCACATGCTTTTTGGTCTCGGCCGAGAACGAGGGCATGGAGCGGATCGACTCGAAGCGCTGCTGCAGCCAGCGCTTTTGTGCCGGGTCGCTGATGTACATGTACTCGACCCCGACCGAGCCGCAGTAGGTCTCGCGCAGGCCCTTGATGATCTCGCGCAGGGTCATGCGCTCCTGGCCGAAATACAGGCTCGCGGCATCGAACTGCGTGTCCATGTCGGTTTCGTTCAGGTCGTAGAACGCCGGCTCGAGCTCCGGAATCTGCGGGCGCTCCTGGCGTTTGAGCGGATCGAGCTGAGCCCAGCGCGAGCCGAGGATGCGGTAGGCGGCGATCAGCTGCTGCACATAAACCTGCTTGCGCGCGATGGTCAGATCGGTCTGGGTCGCGGCCGGCCGCAGCGTGCCCTGCTTGGCGCGCAAGGCGAAGGATTCGATGATCGGCGCATGCGCCACATCGCGCGCTTCGGCCTGCTTGCCCGGCCCGGCCAGGAGCTGCATCTGGTCGAAGTATTCCCGCCATTGCTCCGGCACCGAACCCGGATTATCGAGGTAGGACTCGTACAAATCCTCTATGTACGGTGCATTGCCGCCGAAAAGGTGGGAATTGCTCTGGAAATATTTCAGCATAGGGGCGGCTCGCGTCGCAGGTGAGAGGAAATCGCAACCCACAGAAAACACGAAGGCTACGCAGGAAACGCCAGCTGTTCCTGGCGCTCCCCGCGTACCCGTCGGGGTACGGCTTTATCTTGTCAGTCTTTTCAGCGTTTGTCGATAGGCACGACGTCGCGCCTGGTGGGACCGCTGTAGAGCTGGCGCGGCCGGCCGATCTTGTATTCCGGATCGGTGATCATCTCCTGCCATTGCGCGATCCAGCCCACCGTGCGCGCCAGCGAGAAGATGCCGGTGAACATCGATACCGGGATGCCGAGCGCCTTTTGCACGATGCCCGAGTAGTAGTCTACGTTGGGATAGAGTTTGCGCTTGACGAAATAATCGTCCTCGAGCGCCACCTTTTCCAGCGCCATGGCGAGCTTGAACAAGGGGTCGTTTTCCAGTCCCAGTTCGCCCAGCACTTCGTAGCAGGTTTCGCGCATGAGCTTGGCGCGCGGGTCGTAGTTTTTGTACACGCGGTGGCCGAAGCCCATCAGGCGCGTCCCCGAATTCGGATCCTTCGCCCTGGCGACGAATTCGCCGAGTTTGGCCGCGCCGCCCTGCGCCTGGATCTGCTGCAGCATGTTGAGGCAGGCTTCGTTCGCCCCGCCGTGCGCCGGGCCCCAAAGGCAGGCGACGCCGGCCGCGATCGCGGCAAACGGATTCGTTCCAGACGAACCGCACAGCCGCACCGTAGAGGTCGAGGCGTTCTGTTCGTGGTCGGCATGCAGGATGAAAATGCGGTCCAGCGCGCGCACCACGACCTCATTGGGTTTGTATTCCTCGCACGGCGTACCGAACATCATGTGCAGGAAATTGGCCGTGTACGACAGTTCGTTGCGCGGATAGATATACGGCTGGCCCATGGAGTATTTGTACGACATCGCGACCAGGGTCGGCATCTTCGCGATCAGCCGCACCGCCGAGATGTCGCGGTCCTTCGGATTGTTGATATCGAGGGAGTCGTGATAGAAGGCCGACATGGCGCCCACCAGCCCGGTCAGCACCGCCATCGGGTGCGCGTCGCGGCGGAAGCCGCGCAGGAAGAATTGCATCTGCTCGTTCACCATGGTGTGATGCGTTACCAGGTCGACGAATTCCTCCTTCTGACCCTTGTTCGGCAGCTCGCCGTACAGCAGCAGATGGCAGGTTTCCAGGTAGTCGCAATCCCCCGCGATCTGTTCGATCGGGTAGCCGCGATACATCAGTTCGCCCTTGTCGCCGTCGATGTAGGTGATCTTCGAACTGCAGGCCGCCGTCGACAGAAAGCCCGTGTCGTAGGTGAACATGCCGGTCTTGCCGTAGAGCGCGCGTATGTCGATGACGTCGGGGCCGACACTGCCGCCAAACACGGGGAAATCGATCGATTTGCCTTCGCCGTAGCTCAGCGTAGCTTTAGCTTTTGACTCCATCATCATCTCCTTTGATTCAGCGGAATAAGCGCGGACAGAACTGGAATTGCCTCAGTGTTGCGAATCCGTCCCGAACACTCAGGCGGGTCGCGAATCGGCGCACCCGGCGCGTGCGCGAATCACGTCCAGCAAGGTGCTGCAAGTATAGCCCAATTGGGCTTTGAACGAGGCTGGATGCGCCTCTGCAGGGGGTCGCTGCGCTTCTCGACAGCTATTTTTCTTCCGCTGACAGTCTCTGGCGCGCCATCAACTCCAGCGGAAAGGGCGCGGTCCCGTGCATCTCCGAAACCGAGGTGAAGAACCGGGACGCGCTGGACAGGAGGACCGGGATCTGCGGGTCGAGTCCCGTCGCGATGAGCTTGCGCGCGATCCTTATACCCTCGTCGCGGACCATGTGCGTGAAGCGATCGAGTTCACGGTCGGCCTCTGGCACTTCCTTGAAGTCAAAGTACTCCCCGACGCTCTGGGGCGGCTTGAGTATCACAACAGGTGCCTTTAGCTCGTCCTCCTCCATGCGACCGCGATAGGTCGCCTGGTAGTACATGGGCGAAAGATCCTCGTGCGAGATGTTCCAGTCGCGCTCGTAGGGCTTATGCGTAAACATCTCGACCCGGTTGTCCTCGGTCACGGCCATGGCGAAGATGCACCCGGGGAACTGGGCCCTGGACTTCTGATAGGCCTCAAAGAGTAGCCTGCCACAGGCACGCTCCTCATCGTTGTCCCCGGCGGCCGGCGCCACCTGTGGCGGGGCTGGCGCCGCCGCGGCACTGGTCGCTGTCGCGCTCGCTGGTACAGCGCGCGCCGTGTCGGGCTCCGCTGGGACGGACTGGTATTTCTCCGGCAGGCGATACCTGCTCCGGTAGGACGGGTCCGGCTGCAACACCCTGCCCTTCAGGTAAGGCAGGCGCAGCGTCATGGTCGTGCCCTTGCCTATCTCGCTCTCTATTGCCAGCTCACCGCCGAACTCGGCGACCGTCTGGCGCACGAACACGAACCCGAGCGAGTGAATCTCGCCGTCCAGCGACTGGCGATCGGCGAGGAGCTGCTGGATCTTCTCCGGGGACATGCCCACGCCGTCGTCGCGCACGCGCAGCGCCACGCGGTCGCCTTCGATGACGGTGCTCACGTGGACCGCGCCCGCCTTGCGCCCGCTCATCGCGTCGACAGCATTCATGACCAGGTTGAAGTACATGCGGCGAAACCGCGGGCGCCTGCCTGCAATGACCGCCGGGTCCATGCGTTCGAGCAGCAGTTCCACGCGGGCCTCGGACTTCTCGACCACATACCCGCGTACGGTATCCTGCGTGAAATCGCGCAGATCATCGGCGATGTCGAATTCGTCCTTGACGCTCGCCCCATTCGACTCCTCGCGAAACGCGGCAATGCGCAGATGCACGCCGTACAGCCAGCTGATGCAGTTGCGGTAGTGGCGCCGCGAACGCACCGAGCGTGCCTCTTTGGGCAAGAAGGAAAGCACCTGATCCGAGCGCCCCCACAAGGGGCTGAGAATGAGATGGCAGGTCTCATGGATGGCATCGACGTAGCGTCGGCCAAGGAGCAGGACGGTTCGATCCGGCGAGAAGCTCTTCACCGCGTTCGAGTAGTCCTGGAACGCCCTGCGCGCAGCGCCGAGCTTGGACTTCAGTTCCTGAACATCCGCCCCGTGCAGAACCTGCGCCTGCTCGATGTTATAGATCTCGAGGTCGGTATTCAGCGTGACGTGGTAATGAAGGATCTCATTGAAAAAGCCCTCGACACGAAGGTCGTGGATGAGGAACTTGATCTCGGCGACGTCCCTCTTGATCCCTTCGCTGTAGTCGGGCATCGCCTGGGAGGAATCGCCTGTTCGACCCGTCGTCACCGTTCAGCCCCTATCGCCTGCGTCAAAGACCAAACCGATTATACAGGCAGGGCGGCCCGCGTCTGCGTATTCACCACGCCGCTCACCTTCCATTTGGAAGCTGCTCGCCGCGGCGTGGCAAATCTGCGCAATCGGAGGGGCCCTACTCACGGAGAAACCCCTTCCCTGCCCTAAGAGCTCATTACAAAACGCGCCGCCGCTACTTCCTTCCGCCTTCGGCAGCCCATTTCTCGAGCATGTCGGTGGTGACGGATTTGGGACGCTCGAGGGCATAGCCCAAAGCGCGGTCCCAGGTGATATTGGCCATGCAGCCCAGGGCGCGCCCGACGCCGAAAAGGACGGTATAGAAGTCCCAGTTCTTGAGGCCGTAGTACCACTGGATGACGCCGGATTGCGCATCGACGTTCGGCCAGGGGTTCTTGGTATGCCCGTGCTCGCTGAGAACGCCCGGTGCAACTTCGAAGATCATGGAAACCAGCTTGAACAGCGGATCGTCCTTGAGGCCCGGCGTCCTGAGGCAGAATTCGCGCTGCGACATATAGCGCGGATCGGTCTTGCGCAGGACGGCGTGACCATAGCCCGGAATGACCTGGCCGGAGTTGAGGGTATCCCAGAGCGCTTTGGTGATCAGTTCCCGGGTGGGTTCGACGCCTTTGCAGTACTTTTCCTGGAACTTCATGGTCCACCCCAGCACTTCCTGGTTGGCAAGGCCGTGCAGCGGACCAGCGAGGCCGTTCAGACCGGCAGAGTACGCATAGTAGGGGTCGGACAATGCCGAGTGCACCAGGTGGGTGGTGTGCGCGGAAACGTTGCCGGATTCGTGGTCGGAGTGCAGTATGAAGTACATGCGCGCCACGTCTTTATACTCTTCGCTCTGGCCGATCATGTGGGCGAAGTTGGCTCCCATGTCCAGCTTGGGATCGATGGCGGTCTGCTTGTCGTCCCTGTATTTCAGGTTGTAAATGAAGGCGGCGATCACAGGGATACGCGCCACCAGGTCGCTGGCATCCTCGTACACCGTTTCCCAGGCGTTCATCTTGTTGAATTTGCCCGAATTGTAATGAGCGGCAAACTTGGAATCCTTCTGCAGCGCGAGGATGCCGGTGGAGAGCATAACCATCGGATGGCTGTCCCGCGGCAGCGCGCGGATCACGTCAAACACGTACTTGGGAACTTCCTGGCGTGTTTTCCACTGCGCCACGACTTCGTCCACCTGTGCCTGGGTGGGAACATCGCCGGTCAGGAGGAAATACCAGAAGGACTCGACGGTCGGATAGGCGGAGCCGGCAGCCTTGGGAAGGGCCGCAAAGGTTTCAGGGATGGTCTTGCCGCGGAAGCGAATCCCTTCCTGCGGATCGAGGTAGGAGATATCGGTAACCAGGCACCGTATGTCACGAGCCCCGCCCATGCACTGCCCGATATCAACCTTGTCGATGACAACGTCTGCGAATTCCTTGGTGAGCTTGGCGGTGCGGGGACGGTGTGCTTGTATCTTTTCCGACAACTTGTCTTTTAGCTGTGTCATGAACCTGATCTCCTATTACTAACTGGGTTTAAATTATTGCTTGAACATTGAGGACTATTGAGGACTGCTACCGCCTCGGCAGTCGCGCAGCCATTGCACCACTTCGGCCAGCCGCGCATCGCGGCAGTCGGTGCGCGCGCGGACAAGATCCCATAAATCGTTGTCTGAAAAATTCAGAAGCGCCTGGAACGAACTCAGGCGCTCACCCTGCAATTGATCGTGATGCCTCTCCAGAAACCGCTCCAGCAGCACGTCGAGTTCAAGCAGACCGCGGCGACATTGCCAGCGCAGGCGGTTCAAATTTTCCGGATCCGGACCCATACGCCTATCCTACGCCACCTCGACATTCGCCGATTTTGGCCGAAGCCGGACCGCCGGATTTGATTTGTGTCAATGTCGGTGGCAATTATTCCGCCTGAGCGCGAGAGTAGGCCGCACCCGCGGCAAACTTGCGTATAAGATAGGTCCTGCATTTGCGATCGCGGTTGACACTGGTGTGCATTGAACCTAAAATTTCCCACGCCGAGCGGGGATATCCTGCGACGATTATGCAGCGCAATCGAGGCGTACCAACCGATTCAGCCCGCCCCCAGCTCCAACGCTTTCCACCCGCCATCTGTCATTTCCCGTTAACCACTTAGTGGAGTATTCACATGTCCAAATCACCCGTTCGCGTCGCAGTTACCGGCGCCGCCGGCCAGATCGGTTACAGCATTCTGTTTCGCATCGCCGCCGGTGACATGCTCGGCACGGATCAGCCGGTAATCCTGCAAATGCTGGAAATTCCCGACGAAAAGGCGCAGAAGGCGTTGGCCGGGGTGATGATGGAACTCAACGACTGCGCGTTTCCGCTGCTCGCCGGCATGTCTGCCACCGCCGATCCGATGGTGGCGTTCAAGGACGCCGACTATGCCATCCTGGTCGGCGCGCGCCCGCGCACCGCGGGCATGGAGCGCAAGGACCTGCTCGAAGCGAACGGCGCGATTTTCGTGCCGCAGGGCAAGGCGCTCAATGCGGTTGCCAGCCGCAAAGTGAAAGTGCTGGTCGTCGGCAATCCGGCCAACACCAATGCGCTGATCGCGATGAAAAACGCGCCCAGCCTGTCGCCGCGGCAATTTACCGGCATGATGCGCCTGGACCACAACCGCTCGCTGTCGCAGATCAGCGCGAAAATCGGCAAACCGGTCACCAGCCTGCGCAAAGCAGTCGTCTGGGGCAACCATTCCGCCACCCAGTACCCTGATGTGTTCCAGATGGAGGCAGACGGCAAGAAAGTTTGGCCGATGATCAACGACCAGTCCTGGCTCGAGACCAACTTCATCCCGACGGTGCAAAAACGCGGTGCCGCCATCATTGCCGCGCGCGGGCTGTCCTCGGCCGCGAGCGCTGCCAGCGCGGCAATCGATCACATGCGCGACTGGGCCATGGGGACGCCCGCAGGCGACTGGATTTCCATGGGCATACCTTCCGATGGCAGCTATGGCATTCCCGAAGGCGTGATCTACGGTCATCCCGTGACCTGCAAGAACGGCGAATTCGAGATCGTCAAAGGCATAGAAATCAGCGACTTCGCCCGCGCCCGCATGGACGCCACGCTGAAGG
>JAKAIH010000441.1 GCA_021825225.1 Pseudomonadota bacterium | reverse complement strand
GAATCTCTACGGCGATGAACGTCTGGATCAGCTCGTTGCCGACGCGCTCGCGCGCAACGCCGACATGCGCATCGCGGTGGCGCGCATCGAGGAGGCCGACGCCAACCTGCGCGAAGCGGGCGCGGCATTCCTGCCCGAGGTCGATCTGGGCGCGGCACCGAACCGCTCGCGCATCAGCAACCGGACCGCGACGCCCATTCCCGCGACCGTGCCGCTGGTGCGCAACGACATCCGCCTCAGCCTCGGGACTTCCTTCGAGATCGATTTCTGGGGCAAGCTGCGCCGCGCGCTCGAGGCGACGCGCGCGCTTGCGCTGGGTTCGCGCTACGCCAGGGAGGTCGTGACGCTGTCGCTCGCGGGCCTGACCACCCAGGCGTATCTGTCGCTGCGCTCGCTCGACGCGCAGACCGCAATCGTGCGCAATACGCTCGCCAGCCGCGAGCAGACTTTGAGCATGGTGCGGCAGCGGGCGCAAGGCGGCGTCGCGTCGGACCTCGATCTGAACCAGGCAGAGCTTTCGCGCGCGGACGCCGCGGCGCAGCTGAAGGAGCTCGAGCGCCAGCGCGCGCTCGTCCTGCACCAGCTGGCCACGCTCACCGGCCGGCTCGACCTGGCACTGCCCGCGGGCGAGTTGCTCGGCCTGCCGCTGCCGCCGCTGCCTCCAGCCGGGCTGCCGTCCGCGCTGCTGGAACGCCGGCCGGATATCCGGCAGGCGGAGCAGCAGCTCGTTGCGAGCAATGCCCAGATCGGCATCGCGCGCGCGGCGATGTTCCCGACGATTTCGCTGACCTCGTACTACGGCGGCCAGAGCGCCGCGCTGTCCTCCTTGCTCAGCAGCGGCGGCCGCATCTGGTCGCTCGGCTTCGGCATGGCCCTGCCCGTATTCGACGCCGGGCGCTACGGCGCCCGCGTGCAGGCCGCCGAGGCGCGGCAAAAGCAGGCGGTCGCCGCCTATCAGAAGAGCGTCGAGACCGCGTTTCGCGAGGTCGCGGATGCGCTGGTCAGCGCGCGGCAGACGGCCGCAGCGGAAGCCGACCAGCAGGCGCGGGTGCAGGCGGCGCGCAACGCGCTGCGACTGGCGCGCCTGCGCTACGAGGCGGGTTATTCCGCCTTTCTCGAAGTGCTGGACGCGCAGCGCACGGCGAACGATGCCGAGCTGGCGTTCGTGCGCAACCGTCAGGCGCGCCTTGCGGCCAGCGTGGACCTGATGAAGGCCCTGGGCGGCGGCTGGTCCGCGAACGCGGCGCCGCTTGCGAGCGCGGCCGCGACCGGCAGCGGCAGATGACACGCCAGGTCGTCCTCGACACCGAGACCACCGGCCTGAACGCCAAGCTGGGCGACCGGGTGATCGAGATCGGCTGCCTCGAGCTGCTCAACCGCCGCCCCACGGGCAATCACTTCCACCACTATCTCAATCCGGAGCGCGCCAGCGACGAAGGGGCGGTGAAGGTGCACGGCATCAGCGACGAATTCCTGCTCGACAAGCCGCGCTTTCGCGAGGTCGCCGGCGAATTCATCGAGTACATACGCGATGCCGAGCTGATCATCCACAACGCGCCCTTCGACGTCGAATTCCTCGATCAGGAACTGGCGCTGGCGCAGCTGCCGCCGCTGGCGCAGCATTGCGCCGGCGTGACCGACACGCTCAGGCTGGCGAAGGAGCTGCATCCGGGCAAGAAGAATTCGCTCGATGCGCTGTGCGAACGCTACGGCGTGAACAATACCCACCGTGCCCTGCACGGCGCGCTGCTCGATGCCGAGCTGCTGGCCGAAGTGTATCTCGCCATGACGCGCGGCCAGGAGAGCCTGGTGATGGAACTGGAGGAGGCGCCGGCGGCGGCCGCATCGATCGGCGGCGTTGCGGTGGAGCGCGCCAGACTGATGGTCCTCGCGGCCGGCGCAGAGGAACTCGCCGAGCACGCCGGTGTGCTGCGGGACATCCAGAAAGAGAGCAAGGGCAAGTGCCTTTGGCTCAAGCTCGAAGGCGAGGCATCCGGCGCGGCTTGAGCTACGCGGTCTGCCTGCGTCGCCCGGGGTCCGGCCGCGGCCCGACCATCGATAGCGAGCCGCTCGCCGCCGTATTCACCGCTATCCTTGCGTTTCAGACCTGTCCGCTGTTGTCGGCGAAGTAGCAAATGCGCTTGCGCGGGCTCAGGTATTCATGGATCGCCGGCGGCAGCGCCGACGGGCGCAGCGTGCGGTCGACGGCGTCGTCCAGGTCGCGGCGCAGGTTGACGATCGCGGCCTGCTCCTTGGGTACCGCCGGGTCGTACAGCATCAGGCTGGGATACAGCAGGTCGGAGGAATCCACCGACATGACTATCCCGACCTTGCCGCTCTTGAGCATGACGACGGTGCCCGGCGGATAAACGCCGAGCGCCTTCACGAACGCCGACAGTACCGTCTTGTCGTACTTGGCCAGTTCGTGCTTGTACATGTAGGACAGCGCCTCCGACGGCGTCCTCGAGCGCGCGGCGACGCGCTGGTTGCACAGATTGTCGTAGGCGTTGGCGATGCTGACGACGCGCACCGCCTGGCTGATGGCCTCGCCCTTGAGGCCCTTCGGATAGCCGCTGCCGTCGACCATCTCGTGATGGAACGCGATGATCTCGCGCACCTGGGACGGCAGCGACTCGGCCCCCTGCATCACCTGGATGCCGTAGGCCGGATGCAGGTTCAGCAGTTTGGTTTCGGCTTGCGTCAGGGCGCCGTCCTTGAGCAGCACCTGGCTGGCGATCATCACTTTGCCCACGTCGTGCAGCAGCGCCCCTTGCCCGATCATGCCGATGACCTCCGGGCTGTCGATTCCCAGTGCGCGCGCCAGCAGCAGCGACAGCACCGACACGTTGATGTTGTGAAAATAGGCGCCGCTGTCGTCGGCGACGTTTTCGCCCATCAGGTGCAGGTAGGTGCCCTGCTCGGAGAGGAAGATCTCCACCAGATCGAGCGCGACGTCCTTGGACTGCGCTGCCGCCTGCGCCGGCTTGTCGGCGGCGATGCGGATGATGTTCTTCACCGCATTGGCCGTCTGGGTGTACTTTTTTTCCGCCGCATGGATGCGCGCGCGCTTCTCGTGCAGATCGTCGATGCTCTTTTTCTTTTCCATCATCAGCTGCTTCAGCGTCGTGGCGCCTTCGGCCTCCGCCGCTTCGGCCGTAGCCGTCGCCGCAGCCGCAGCCGCCGGCTGCGCGGGTGCCGGGGCCGGCTTGGCGTCGCTTTTGTGCGGAAAGTACTCGATCTCGCGCAAGCCCATGGACCGGAGGGCGTCGATCTGGGCCTGGTTCTTGATC
>JAKAIH010000440.1 GCA_021825225.1 Pseudomonadota bacterium | reverse complement strand
AATGATAGAGCAGCGATTTGGAGGTGTTGCAGGCCTTGGCGAGGTCGGCGATCGAGGCGCCCAGGAAGCCGCGCGCCGCATATAGATCGGCCGCCCGGTCAATGATGGCCGCCCGGCGTTGCTCGTAATCGGCAGCTTGTGTGCGCGCCATTCTTCCCTCGTGCGGTCGCTTCGGCGGGGCCAGCCCCCGAACGAGGAAAGAGGCAGATTCGGAAAAATGCAAGCGGCGCGGCGGAAATTCCGTGCTGCGATCAAATCTCGAATGCGGCGCCGAGCGCGGCCATGTCCGCGCCGGTGTCGCCGACAGCGGGGCGGAAGGGTGCGCGGTTGCCGCGATACAGCACACCGATATTGAAGCCGTCGTCGGTCATGATCCGCCGTGCGGCGCGGGCCGGATCGTCCGTGGGCGCAACCGGCGCCGGGTGCACGAGTGTTTTCCAGGCGCGCTCGTCCGGCCGGAAGGTGACGCAGGGGCTGAGAATTTCGACGAAGGAGAATCCGGGGTGCTGGATGGCCTCTACCAGCACCTTCGCCGTTTCGTTGGGATTGCCCGAGAAGCAACGCGCCACGAAATTGGCGCCCGACGCCAGCGCCACCACCAGGGGATGGAAAGGGCGCAGCCCCGTACCGCCGGGCGACATGGCGGTGTCGAGTTCCGGTTCGGTGGTGGGCGAGGGCTGGCCCTTGGTCATGCCGTAGATGTGGTTGTCCATGACCACATAGGTCATGTCGAGGTTGCGGCGGCAGGCGTGCAGGAAGTGGTTGCCGCCGATCGAGTAGCCGTCGCCGTCGCCGCTGGCCACCACCACGGTGAGGTCCGGCCGTGTCGCTTTCAGGCCGGCGGCCAGCGCCAGCGAACGGCCGTGGATGCCGTGAAAGCCGTAGCAATTGGTGTAGGCGGGAATGCGCGACGAGCAACCGATACCGGAGATCACGGCGATCTGCTCCGGTGGCAGGCCGAGCTGGGCAAAGGCGCGCGTGAAGGCCATCAGCACGTGATGATCGCCGCAGCCGGGGCACCAGATCGATTTGACGTCCGAGCGGTAGTCCGCGGGCTTGCAGGCGGGGCGCAATTCGGCATTCGACATGGTCAGCGTCCTTTCCTGAGCGCGCGACAGATTTCGCCTGCCGTGATCGGCAGCGGTCCGGGCCGGTTGAGCGCCTCGAGCGGTACGGGAAAATCGTAATGCGCCCGCAGATAGCGCAGGAACTGCGCGCCGTGGGTCTGTTCCACCACCAGGATGCGTTTGACGCCGGCGAGCGCTGCGGCCATCTCGTTCGGGCGCGTCGGCAGCAGCAGGCGCGGCGACACCAGGCGGACCGCGATGCCGTCCGCCGCCAGTCGCTCGCAGGCTTCGCGCGCGGCGCCGGTGAGCGAGCCCCAGGTCAGCACAGCGGTCTCGGCTTGACCTTCACCTGGACCTTCAATGGTGGCCCAGTGGTTGCCGTAGTCGAAGCCGTCGAGCTTGTCCCGCCGCTTGTCGAGCTGGGCGAGGTGATGCGCAGCGCCGCTGGTGGGCGTGCCCGTTTCGGTGTGGGTGAGGCCGTCGGCGGTGTACTGGCAGCCGGGCGTGCCGGGAATCGCCATCGGCGAGACGCCACCGGCGGCGAGCGCATAACGCTTGTAGGGCGTGGCACCTTGCGCCGCCACCGTACGCTTGCCGACGAAGGCGAGGTCGGCCGGGCGTTCGATCGAGGTGCGGGACTGGCCCATGAACTGGTCGGACAGCACGAGCGCCGGGGCCTGCAGCGCTTCAGCAAGGTAGGTCGCCCATTGCGTCGTGAACAGGCAGTCGCCCACCGATTGCGGTGCCAGCACCAGATGCGGCGCGTCGCCGTGCATGCCGTAGACGGCGATGTTGAGATCGGCCTGTTCGGATTTGGTGGGAATGCCGGTCGAGGGGCCGCCGCGCATCACATCCACCACGACGATCGGCACTTCCGCGGAAGTGGCGAGACCGAGCGCTTCCACCATCAGCGACAGGCCGGGGCCGGAGGTCGCCGTCAGCGAGGGCGTGCCGCCGTAGGAGGCGCCCACGATCATGTTGATGGCCGCCAGTTCGTCCTCCGCCTGCAACAGCAGGCCGCCGACCTTGGCGAGATTCGGCGCCAGCCATTCGAGGATTTCAGTGGCCGGTGTGATGGGGTAGGCGGCAGCAAAACGGATGCCGCCGCGAACGGCGCCAAGCCCGGTTGCCTCGTTGCCGGACAGCAGCCAGCGGCGCGAAGAACGGCTTTCCGACGCCGAAAGGCGCGGCGCGAACTCAATGCCTTCGGCAGCGGCGAAGCCGATCTCGATGCCGCTGCGGCTGGCGGCGATGGCCGCCGCGCCCTTCTCGGCCAGGTGGTCCGCGACGACGGCAGTCAGCTGCTCGATGTCAAAACCCAGCAGCCGCCCGGCTAGGCCCAGGGCGACCATGTTCGGGCGCCCGCCTTCCACGGCCTTGGCCATCTCCGTCAGCGGCAACGTAATGAGACGCGCGCCCGAGCCGGTCACGGCCGGCGGCGGTTCGGCGCCTTCGGGATCGCCGATCACCAGGGTTGCGGGATCAACCTTCAGTTCGGCGCCGAAGCGCTCGGCATTGACCCAGTCGATCCCGATCAGCAGGTCGAGCCGATCCGCCGCGCACTCCACGGGCTGGCCGGCCAGGCGGAGCAGGGCCGCCGCCTCGCCGCCGCGAATCTGCGGGCCCAGGGTGCGCGTCAGCAACCCGTGCAGGCCGGCGGCGCAGGCTGCTTCCAGCAGCATGTTGCCGGTGGTCAGGGCGCCGGCGCCGCCGCTGCCGACGAACGCGACGGCGACGCCTGTGCGAGGATTTGCAGCGGCAGTGACCATGGGCGCTCCCTCTAAATAGGTATTAGAGTACTAAAATAGAATTATTGGACGATCTTTGATCCAGATCAAAGTCTGCGATCGGCAGGTTGCCGAATAATGCAAAACAGTAAGCTATTACCGATTTTAGATTCGGGGAGGATGGCATGGCCTTGAAGCCGCAGCGCTGGATGATGACGGAGCCCGGCAAGCCGCTGGAACTGCAGGGCTTCGAGCTGGCTGTCCCCGCGCCGGGCGAGGCCGTGATCGAAATCGCCGGCTGCGGCGTCTGCCATACCGACCTCGGTTATTACTATGACGGCGTGCGCACCAAGCACGCGCTGCCGTTGGCACTGGGCCACGAGATCAGCGGCCGGGTGATCGCGGCTGGCGCGGGCGCCGAGCAGTTCCTCAACCGCCTCGTCATCGTTCCGGCTGTCATTCCCTGCGGCGAATGCGATGCCTGCAAGCGCGGCAAG
>JAKAIH010000009.1 GCA_021825225.1 Pseudomonadota bacterium | reverse complement strand
CGCGTTGGCGTCATGGGCAGTGCTGTTTGCGGACTTTAAGGTGAGGTGGCATTTGCCGTCGCAATGTGGCCCCGGCGGTCCGGGATCGTCGCGGCAGTATATCAATCCACACGCCGGGGCAGGACCGGAGGTGCGACGCCGGAACCGATGAGGCGACGACTGAATCGAGTTAGCGCTGAACGCGCGGGCGCGGGTGTCTCTGGCGGCGACGACAAGCATCGCGCGCGTGTTCGAACCGCTGCCGGAGCATCGGGGAATCTACGACGAGTTGTACCATGGCGTTTTCCGGAAAATGTATGTGCGGCTGAAGTCGCTGCACCTGGAATTCCAGAAGATCACCGGTTATCCCCGCTTCGATTAGGATAGGCATCGTGAACATCGCCGATTGCAGGATTGGAAGATGATGCGCAGACTTGGGCGGCTCGCCGCGGCGGCGGTGCTCGCCTGCGTCGCCGGCCCGGCGGCAGCCTGGACCAATCACACCCTTGCGGCATGGCCGGCATTGGCGGCATTACCGGAAATGAAAGCGGCGCCCGCGATCAAAGCCGAAACCCTGGAGACTTTCCTCGCCGCCGAGGCGCCTGGCCTGGAACAACTGCTGCAGCGCGAGGAAGCCTGGGCCAGGGCGCACGTTGCGCTGTATCCCGCGCGTCCCGACGCGCTCGCATTCAGGGCGGGCGCCGCCCCGGCCGAACTCAGGCGGCGCTTCATTGCTGCGCTGCGCATCAATCCCAACATGAAGTTGAAGCTGTTCGTGCAGGCGCTGCCCGGCGCAAGCACGGCGGGGGAAGCGACGCTGCCGTGGGCCGAGGTCACCACGCGCCGGCGCGAGAGCGCGGCGCAGGACAGCGTGTTCCTGCAATTGCGCGAGGGCGAGCCGGTCGCGCCGCTGGAGGTCGTCGCCACCGCGACCGACGAGCCGGATTACGGCATGGACATCGGCCTGTGGGAAGACAATGGCACCGCTTACGGCAGAGCCTATGGTTTCGGCAAGCAGCCCTTCGGCAATCCGGCGCTGGAGTTCGCGAGCCAGGCGCCGTTTCACATGGGCTTTTTCCACGAGCACCCGATTGTCTACAAGGCGGCAGGCTTTTTGCAGCGGACCTATCCTGAATACCGCATCCACCTGTGGCAATCGCTGGCCGTCTATGCGCTGCAAACCGGGCACGCGTATTGGGGCTGGCGCTTCGCCGGCTGGGCGCTGCATTACATCGAGGACCTGACCCAGCCTTACCACGCAAGTGTGCTGCCGGGGGTGAGCGTGACGCGCCTGCTGTGGATCAGCACGCTGGATCTGCTCGGCGGGCACGAGGCAAGGAAGCAAGCCATCATCCTGGTATCCAATAGGCATCTGGCGCTGGAGAATTACCAGTACCATCGCATGCGCGACGCCTATGTGCGCCACGACGAGAGCGACGCCTTGATCCGTGCCGCCGCAGACCTCTCGACCGATGCCGGCCGCGAAACCCTTTCCGAAAACTCAGTGCGTGAACTGATCAGCAGGGAATCCAGCTCGCTGGCGGGCGCGACCGACAGCGTGATCGCGCTGAGCCTGCCGGCCAAGTACGTCTCCGATCCGGCGTATGTCTTGGGCGAAACCGAACCCGGCGTGGACATTTACCGTTTATTGGAGCAGTCGCCGCCCGCCGCGCAGGCGGCGATGAGCGGCATGATCGGCGGGTTGCTCAGGAATTTCGGCGCGTATACGCGCGCTTTCGTGCGTACTCTGCTCGCACGCGCGCAAGCGAGCCCCCGCCGCTGACAGCACAGCGTGACGCCTCGCCCGGTTCAGACCCGGCGCCGTCCCCTGGAAGTAGTAACGGAGTAATGCTCGCGTTTGCGCGCGGCCTCGATGAAATCGCCCAGCGCCGCGAGTTCCGCCTGTCTTGCGCTGGAGCGCCGCGCCAGCAGCACGATACTGCGCCTGGGCGCGGGCGGCGTCAGCGGCCGCGCCACCAGCCTGGTGCCATTGAGCAGGCCGCTGCCGAGCGCGATTTCCGGCACCAGCGCGAGGCCGATGCCCGACTCAACCATCTGCACCAGCGTCAGCAGGCTGGTCGCTTCCACGCCGGAGCGATTGGACGCCTCGCTGCGCGGACAGGCGGCGAGGGTATGCTGGCGCAGGCAATGGCCTTCTTCGAGCAGCACCAGCCGCTCCGCCACCGGCGCGCTGACGCTTGCGCGCCTGGCCTTGAGCGCGGGGTCGTCCTCGCGCCCGACCAGCCAGAACTCGTCGTCGAACAGCGGCCGTACCTGCATATCGCCGGTGTCGAAGGGCAGCGCCAGCAGCGCGAAATCGAGCTGTCCATCCATCAGGCGCTGCAGCAGATTGGCGCTGACGTCTTCGCGCAGCAAAAGCTTCAGCTTCGGATATTTGGCGCGCAGCCCTGGAAGGATGCGCGGCAGCAGAAATGGCGCGACTGTCGGAATGGCACCCAGACGCAACGTCCCGGTCATCGGCCCTGCAGAGGCCGCGGCGAGCTGGGCGAGGTCCTCGGCCGCGGCGAGCAGCGCGCGCGCGCGCGCCACCACCTCCAGGCCGAGCGGGGTCATCAGCACGCTTTGACGGTCGCGCTCCACCAGGCTCGCGCCCAGTGTCGCCTCCAGCTCCTTCAGCCCGGCGCTGAGCGTCGATTGGGTGACGAAGCAGGCGGCGGCCGCGCGCGTGAAATTGAGATGCCGCGCCAGCGCGACGAGGTAGCTGAGCTGACGCAGGGAGGGTAGGGCCGCCATATCGGTTCGCTCGATTATAACAACCAAACACTGGAGTGACGCGTAAGCAAGCGCTCACCAAGCTCGCTTCGCTCCGATTCAATCTAGGGCGCTTTCCTTGTCGATCGCACGATGCGGCGCACCCGGCGGCAGGCTCACCTGAACGCCCTCCCGCTCGAGTCTGGCGCGCACCGCAGCCAGCGGCGGATGGTTCCAGTCGACGCCGGGATCGCCTGCCATGGTCGCGGCAAATGCACCCGCCGCCTGTCCCATCAGGCCGGTCGGCGCCATATTGCGCGAGAACTTGTCGACCTCGTGGCTGACCGAAGCGCAGCGACCGGCAATGACCAGGTTGGAGAAATTTTCGGGCAGCATGCAGGCGAGCGGGAACTCGAAGCGCATCAGCTTGAGCGCGAGCTTGCGCGCCCATTCGTCGCCGGCCGAGCCCTCGTGGCCATGGTCCGGGCCGTGGACCTCCGCGGTTCCGTAGTCCACCGAGGTCATGACCGCCACCGAGTCCGCGAAACGTCTGCCCGCGGCGACATCGGCGTAGCTCAGCGTGTAGCGGCCTTTGATGCGCCGGGTTTCGCGGATGCCGAGATAGGCCGAGGTGTCGACGAGGAAGCAGTGCTCGAATCCGGGCAGCAGTTCGCGGCAGGCCCGCAGGATGTCGCGCAGCTGTTTGCGCCCTTCGATCTCCGCGCGGGTGATGTCGGCTGCGTCGGTGCCGTCGATGCCGTAGACGCGCGTGCTGTTGCAGATGAGCAGCGCGCGGTCGGCGTGCTCAGGCAGGTTCACGCCGCTGAAGCGCAGGTAATTCACTGGCGTGGCCGCGCTCATCAGGCCTGTGCGCTTGGCTTTCTCTACGATGGAAAAGAATCCATCGATGCGGACTATGCCCTGCTCGAGATCGACCACGCGCCGTCCGTCGTCGCGCGAAAAATCCTCGGGATGGGCGTCGATGTAAGCCTTGAAGCGGCGCAGGTCGACGTTGCCGATGCGGCCCATGACTGTGGCCGGACGCATGGCGCCGTCCTGTTCGCGTCCCTTGACGAAGTCGAGGCCGGCACGCGCCGCGACGTCGCCATCGCCGGTGGTGTCGATCACGACCTTGGCCAGGATGGCCTGGCGGCCCGACTTGTTGTCGACGATGATGCCCTCGATGCGCCGTTCCCGCACCAGCGGCTGCGACACCACGGTATAGAGCAGCACATCCGCTCCGGATTCGAGCAGCATGTCCATCGCCGTCAGCTTGTAGGCTTCGATGTCCCAGGGCACGACCTCGCCCAGGCCTGCGCCCTGCTCGCCCGCGAGGCGGGTGAAGAACTCGCGTGGAAATCCGCTGAGCGCACTCGCCGGAACCACGATGAGCCCCATGGCCGAGCCGGTTGCGGTGCCGCCGAGGAATCCGGCACGCTCGATCAGCAGCGTCTTCGCCCCGGCGCGCGCCGCCGTCACCGCGGCCGCGATGCCGGCGACTCCGCCGCCGCAGACCAGCACGTCGACACGCGCGGCGATCGGCAGCGACTGCTCGGGGAGGGTCAGTTGCGATTGCGAAATCTGAAACAAGCGGGCCTCCGGATTGCGAAAGGGATCTGTGCGCCCCTAAGCCATTCTATCTGCTCGCGCCGGGCTTGTTCGATGCGACCGCAGGGCGGGCGCAATGCGTCGCCCACGCCCGAATTAAGGATTAAAATATTCGAATCCATGGAAGATCTCGATTTTTCGGCCAAGCCCACGCCCCGCCCCGAAGCGCTTGCGCGCGCTGCAGCGCAGGTCGCCGCGCAAAGCCCGCTGTATCAGCCGGCGCTGGCACTGGAATTCTTCCGCTCGGCCGGAACGCTGGAAGAAAAACCCGCCGGCAAGCCCATCTTCTCCGAAGGCGAGAAAGCGGGCGGCTTGTTTTCCAAAGGCGCGAGAATGTACCTGCTGCTCGAAGGCGAAATCGGGTTGATGATACACAACAAGTTCTTCGGAGTGGTCAAGCCTGGCGACGTGTTCGGCGAGCTGGCGGTGATCGCCGGTCTGCCGCGCAGCGCGACCGCGATGGCGAAGATCAACTGCCGCGTGCTGTCGCAGGATGAAAAGCAGTTTCACGCGGCGCTGGAAAAGAAACCCGAATTCGCGCTGATGCTGATGAGTACCATGGTGCAGCGTCTGCGCCAGAGCATCGTCAAACTGGGCACGGCCCGGCCGGCGGTCGTTCCCGCCGAGCGCAGCGATATTCTCGACCGCAAGACCCTGGCCGGTTTGCAGCATGAGCTCGCCACCCAGGAGCTCGCCACGTTCCCGGCGGGCAAGGTCATCATGAGCGCGGGGGCGGTCGGCGCGTTCATGTATGTCGTGGTGGAAGGCCACGTCGCGATCTCGGTGGGCGACAACGTGGTCGAGCGCGTCGGACCCGGCGGCATGTTCGGCGAGATGGCGCTGGTCGATCGCTCCGCCCGCGCGGCCTCGGCTACCGCCGAGGCCGAATGCAAACTGCTCGCCATCAATCGCACCGACTTCCTCAACCTGGTCAAGGTCAAGCCTGCCTTCGGCGCGTCGCTGCTGAAATCGATCGCGGCGCGCATGCAGCAGCTGGCGCAGCAGGTGGCGCAGCTGCAGTCTTGAGTACCGCGGCGGCGGGATGAATCCGCGCGGCGGACGCGCTGCCTAGGCTACGGTGTTCTCCGCGATGTCGACGCGCACGCTATTGCGCTGGAGCGTGGCGAGTACGGCGCGGGCATATTTCTCGGCCCAGGCGATGTCGCCGGCGAAGCGTTTCTCGCCCGCTTCGCGCGCCACTTCGAGAACCTTGTCGAGGACCAGGACTTTTCCGACCAGGCTCCTCGGGGTGCAGCCCAATTCATCGAACTGCTGCGCCAACCACAGTTCGCCTTCCTGCGCCGCCGGCAGTGGTGCGTCTCCCGCTGTGATTCTCAACTCGTAGTCGCGACCCCGGGCAAACGATACGATGACCGTCCCTCGCATTTGCGCTGCTCCTCTTTATCGCTCGCTTATTGCTCGCGGACTCATTCTACTGCACGCCGGGGCAGGCCGCCGCCGGCGCAGCCCGCCCGGGCGCTGACGGCACGATACCGCGCCGACGCCGACGATGAACGTCCGGCTCGCGGCGAACCGCCAGCACCGCCTGCAACGCGTTCGAGCGGGGATGAGCAGGCGAAACGACCGGCACCAGGCGCGGGAGCGGCGTGATCCGTGCTCAGGCCGACTGTTGCCGGTGAATTGCACTACGCACCGGGCAGACGCAAAACCGGGCTCCGCCGAAATCCAGGTGGTATGAACACTGCGGCCAATCCGCGCCGCTTACGCACAGGACATTCTCCCCGTGCGCCGTTTCCACGACGCACATCGGATTGTCGCCGCAGCGGCCGGTCTGGAGACAGGAAAAGTCGTGTCTGCACTTGCTGGCTTGCTTGAGTATTGCCGGGGCAATCTGGAACACTGTCTGAAACACCTCGCGAAATGTTTTCGAACTTTGATCCCGCTTTGGCATGCCATATTGATAAATGTCAGAGTTGCTTCATTGCGGCTGCGCGGCAGCCGCCGGCGAGGGGAGGCGGCGGACCGCGTGGATTGAATCGCCGTTCAGGCAGCCTGCGGGCTGGGGGCCTCGGAGGCCCGGCGGATACTCTGTTCGTCGGGCAACTGCCAGGTGATCAGGAGCGAGCCTGCGGCCACGGCTGCCAGCGCCAGCAGGGCAAAGCCGAAACCGGCCGCCTTGACCGCGGGCCCGAGCGCCCAGACAGCCATCGAGCTCACGCCGAAGGAAACGGCCAGGCGCATGCCGCTTACGCGGGAGCGTATGCTGTCATCGACGAAGCGCGCGATGATCGCGTCGGTAAACGGGATGGAACCAAAAACCAGCATCATGAACGCGATCATGGTTACGTACAGCGTCCATCCCTGGCTGAACGCGGCGAGCAGGAAAACCGGGCCCTGGCAGGCGACGATGCCGAGCATGACGTTGCGTATCGGATAGCGATCGATCAGGCGCCCTACGGCCAGCTGCGACACCGAAGACAGCGCATAAACCACCGCGAGCAGCGTCCCCAGCAGGGCCGGCTGCTGCACCAGAATCGGCAACCTGGCTTTGAGCAGTTCACCGTTGCCGTTGGTGGTGAAATTGAACAGAATGCTGGTGGTGATCGCGAGCATGGTCATCACCAGGAAAACCCGGTTGCGTGTTGCCGGCGCAAGCTCGATCTGCCTTGCCGTCTGCTTTCCCGGCGCGCCCTGCTCGGCCGGCGCGATTCTCATGAACAGCAGGCCGCAGGCGATCGAGATGAGCCCGGGCACGATGAAGGCCATCCTCCAGTCCGCGTACTGAACCAGGAAGCCCGTCGATATGGCCGCTGCGGCAATACCCAGGTTGCCGGCCATGCCGTTGAAGCCGATGGTGATGCCCGGCTTGCGCGCATGCCGCAGCAGCATGGGGATCCCCACCGGATGATAGATCGACGAAAATGCGCCCATCAGGCCCAAGGCCAAAGCCAGTTGCCAGGCGGTGCGGGTAAGAGCGATCAGCACGGCGGAGGCGCCCATGCCGAAGAAAAATACGAGCATCATTGCGCGCCGTCCCCACAGGTCGCCGAGGCGCCCGGCGGGAAAGGAGCCGATGCCGAACATGAGGAAGGCGCCGGTGGTGTAGGGCATCAGGTCTTCCCAGCGCCCGACACCGAAGTCGTGCGCGATGGCCGACACCGCGGTCGCGAACACCAGCAGCATCAGATGGTCGATCGCGTGAGCGAGGTTCAGCAGCAGCGAGGTGATGCGCCAGCGCATCCGGACTCCCGGAGACAGGGTGGCACAAGTTTAACCCGGAATCGCGATTGCCTGCGCCGTGCAACGGAACTTCGCTTTCGCGCGGTGTTCAGTGTGCAAGCGCGGCGGGCGCTACCAGCGCAGCAGGCGCGGCCCGAGCAGGGCGCCGACGCCGGCGGGGATCAGCATGCCGAGCAGATACCAGAAGGCGATGAAAGGCGCCCCCATTTCGGGGCAGTGCAGGCAATACACCAGCGTGCCCACTGCGCCGGCCAACAGCCCCGCGGCCGCGCCGGCCAGGCGCAGGCGCGTAGGCGCAAGTTCGCGCATCGCCCGCATCGCCGCAATGAAGCCCGGCGCGGACAAGGTCGCGATCAGGAAGGGGCACACGTCCCAGGTATCGCCGAAGAACAGGATTGCGCGCTGTGCTGCGTCGGCTCGCGCCAGCACGATTGCCGCGAGCAGCCACATTGCGAGCACCGGCGCGGCCAGTGCGCCCGGTACCCAGCCCAGCCGCTGGCCGGGACGTGAAAGGCGCAAAGCCGCAGCCAGGCTGGCCGCGGCGAGGCAAGCGGCAAACACAAGCTTCACCCAGAACATCGGCAGCAGCGCTGCCTGCGCCAGGTCATGGCGCGGGCCGAGCAAGGCGACCATCAGCAGCGTCGCGCCCAAGGCTCCCCACGCCATCGCCGCCACATGGCGGCGCGCGGCCTGGTTCGCGTGCACTGCCCCGGCCCCCGTCGCCAGCATGGTCACCAGATCGTCGGTTCTCATGCGCCGCCTCGTATCATCGCCGCCAGCGCCTTCAGGCCGCGGTGCACGCCCACCTTGACCGCCGACTCCGACATGCCCGTCAGCTTTGCGGCTTCCGCTACCGACAGGCCCTCCAGTTTCATGTGCACAATGGGAAGACGCTGGCGCTCCGGCAGGTGCGCCAGCAGCTTCGTCAGATCGCGCTGCGCATCTGCGGCCTCGGTGTCCCCGGCAGTCGCAAAGCCGAACTCCTCGTCCAGCGGATCGCTGAGCAAGTCGCGCTTCGCGCGCCGGCGCAGCAAATCGACGAGCTTGTATTTCGCGATCGCATGCACCCAGGCCGTCAAGGGCTGTCCGGGGTCGTAGGTATGACGTTGATTGTGTACGGCCAGCAGCGATTCCTGCACCAGGTCCTCCACCTCGTCCGGCAAGCGGGCGAGACGCTTGCGCAGGAATGCGCGCAAATGCGCGCTCAGTTCCTGCAAAAACGCATGGTAGGCCGGCTCGTCGCCGGCAAGTCCGCGCAGCAGCAGATGCCTGAGCCTGGCTTCGCCCGCGTTAAGCCGACCTGTCTCCTGCATTCGCTGCATCGACGCCTTTGGTTACAAGCCGCGGGAAAAAGATGGATACTGGCCCGTAGTCTGGCAGTTTAATTGTGCACGAGCGTGTAACCGTGCGCCAGCTTCCGCCGAATTACCTGGCATCGCGCGTCAATGTGTTGTCGCCCAGGCGCAATGCGCAGCCGGCGCACCGGCGCACCGGCGCGCAGCGGCAGAGCCAGCGGCAACTCATCCGGAGAATGTTATGGATCGTCGTCGATCACTGAAATGGCTGTGCGGATTTTCCGCATTGCAATTGGTCAATGCCGGGCCCGCGGGGGCAAAAGACGGCGCCGTCCCGGCCTTGCGCAAGTCGAAGGCTGAATGGGCGGCGCTATTGCCGCCGTTGGCGTATCGCGTATTGTTCGAGGAGGACACGGAGCGCGCGGGCACCAGCCCCCTTAATCTGGAAAAGCGCGACGGAACCTTCGTCTGCGCCGCTTGCTCCCTGCCTTTGTTCGACAGCAGCAGAAAATACGAGAGCGGCACCGGCTGGCCGAGCTTCTGGGAGCCGCTGGCGGCTGCGGTGGCGACCAGGACCGATTACAAATTGATCTTTCCGCGCACGGAATACCACTGTATGCGCTGCGGCGGTCATCAGGGCCACCTGTTCAACGACGGCCCGCGGCCAACGGGCAAACGCTACTGCAATAACGGCGTTGCGCTGAGATTTGTGCCGCGTGCGGAAAAGCTGCCGGAGGTGCGCACATGAAGACGCGTTTGGGCTTTACCGCATTCGCTGCGCTGGTACTGTTGCTAGGCGGCATTGGATTTGCCGCTGACGCGCCGCCGGCACGGCCAGCACAGGTCGCGGCGGCGACTGCGACGGCAATTTTCGCCGGCGGCTGTTTCTGGTGCATGGAAGCCGATTTCGAGAAACTGCCGGGCGTGATCGGGGCCGAATCCGGTTATACCGGCGGCAAGACTCCGAAACCGACCTATGATCAGGTCAGCGCCGGCGGCACCGGACATGCCGAGGCGGTGCGCGTAAGCTACGACCCGGCGAAGCTGAGCTATCAAAAACTGGTCGATTACTTCTGGCACCACATAGACCCGACGGTCAAGGACCGCCAGTTCTGCGACGTCGGCACGCAGTATCGCAGCGCGATCTTCTGGCAGAACGAGGCGGAGCGCAAGGTCGCCGAGGCAAGCCGCGACGCCCTGCTGAAGAGCGGCAGATTCGGGCATGTGTACACTGAAATCGTCGCCGCTTCGGCGTTCTATCCTGCCGAGGAATATCACCAGGACTACTACCGCAAGAATCCGATTCGTTATAACTATTATCGGTTCGGCTGCGGCAGGGACGCGCGAGTGCATGAAATCTGGGGTGACAAGTAATTCGTGCTTGGCCGTGTAACCGGCGGCCGCTGGTCGGCGAAATAGTCCTCACAGCGCACCACGCGTTGTCGATCCATTGACTGAATAGGCGCCCCGCTCGTGAAATTGCGTCGAATCGCTCACCGCAACGTCGTTGCAGCGCTAACGGCCACCCTTCCGGCCACGGTTTTGCCACCTGCAACGCGCGCGGCGGCACCGACCCGGGTGCAGCGCGAAATAACCCTGCCATCGACATGGAACCGGAGGCGACTGGAGCTGGTCGCATTCGTACAGGACCAGCGCACAGGCGGCGTGCTGCAGACGGTGAGCGCGCGCCAATGCGTGGGCTCGTGATTTGCAACCGGACCTGCTTATGACCGACGCCACCCACCCCATACACCCGGCCTGGCTGCGTGCGACGCACTGGATCAATGCGCTTGCGGTGCTGATCATGGTTACGAGCGGCTGGCGCATCTACAACGCCTCGCCCCTGTTCGGCTTCCAGTTCGCCAAGGGCATCACGCTCGGCGGTTGGCTCGGCGGCGCGATCATGTGGCACTTCGCGGCGATGTGGCTGCTCGCCGCCAACGGCTTGATTTACCTGGTGTGCAACGTGGCCAGCGGGAGGTTCGCGCACAAATTCTTCCCGCTGTCACCGCGGGCCATCGCCGCCGACCTGCTCGCCGCACTGCGCGGCCGGCTGTCGCATGCGGATCTGCGGCAGTACAACGCGGTGCAGCGCGCAGCCTACTTGTTCGTGGTGGCGGATGCGCTGCTGCTGGTGCTGTCCGGCCTGGTGCTGTGGAAATCGGTGCAGTTTCCCCTGTTGCGCGAACTGCTGGGCGGCTACGAGAGCGCGCGCCGCGTGCACTTTTTCGCCATGACGGCGATGGTCGCTTTCGTCATGGTGCATCTGGCGATGGTGGCGCTGGTGCCGCGCACATTGCTGGCCATGATCCGCGGCCGCTGAGGAGCGATGATGATCAAGAAACCAACCCGCATGACCGGCATTGACGGCGACGCCGTAGTGAAGCAAGCGGCGCGCCGACTGGAACAGCCCGCGCGCCGCCTGTTCCTGCGGAGCTCGCTCACGCTCGGCGGCCTGTCGCTGCTCTCCGGCTGTGCCATCGTCGACGAGGACAGCGCCGAGCAGGTGCTGATGAAGGTGTCGCGTTTCAACGACCGGGTGCAGGGCTGGCTGTTCGATCCGAAGCTGCTTGCGCCGACTTATCCCGAATCGATGATCACGCGGCCGTTTCCCTTCAACGCCTACTACGACGAGGACGAGGTGCCCGAGATCGACGCGGCCAGCTACCGCCTGGAGCTGGGCGGCCTGGTCGCCGACAAGCACGCCTGGACCCTGCCCGAACTGCAGGCGCTGCCGCAGACCGACCAGGTCACGCGCCATATCTGCGTCGAAGGCTGGAGCGCAATTGGCAAATGGGGTGGCGTGCGCTTCTCCGATTTCCTCTCCCGCGTGGGCGCGGACACCAGCGCCAGGTACATCGGCTTCAAATGCGCCGACGACTACTACACCAGCATCGACATGCCCACCGCGCTGCATGCGCAGACGCTGCTCACGCTCACTTACGACGGCCGGCAGCTGCCACCGCGCTACGGCTTTCCGATGAAGCTGCGCATGCCGACCAAGCTCGGCTACAAGAATCCCAAGCACATCCAGGCGATTTTCGTCACCAACACCTACCCCGGCGGCTATTGGGAAGACCAGGGGTACAACTGGTTCGGCGGCAGCTGAGGATCGACCAGCCGCCCCGAAACACCGGCATTGCTGCCGGGCGCGTTTCATTCACCCACCAACCAAGGCCAAGGACGGAATGAAAAAGTAAGCCTGGAGCAGAACTCGCGCACCTAAGCTACCGCCTGGGCCCGGGCGGCGGTGCGCGCACCGACACGCATTCGCGGCTTCGGCTATCATGAGTGCAGGCTATCCTGCACGAGGCCCGCTGCGATGAGCCACAAACACGAACACCTGATACAAGCCATATTCCGCGACCCTATCAGCGGCAACCTGCACTGGCGCGAGGTGGAGTCGCTGCTGCTTCATCTGGGGGCCGAAGTCGAATCGCTCTCGGGCGCGCGCCTGCGCGTGAAACTCAACGGCCACGAGGACGTTCTGCACCGGCCGCATCACGGCAATACCCTGGATCGTTCCGCGGTGAAAATCCTGCGCGAGTATCTGGCCCGTGCGCGGGTCACGCCGTCGCAGCTGGAGGCGGAAAAGCAGCGCGCGAATGGCGCCTAGGAATCCGATGCAAACGGAATTTCGCAGCGGGGCCAGCCCGGGGAGCATGAGAAAAGGCGCCCCGAAGGTCTCGATTGTGCTTGACGGGAACGCCCCCCCGGGGGATATCCGCTCACCTTGAAATGAACCTCAATCTTTATGCCGATCTGGTCCCCGATGCCGGCGCGGAGCAGATAGTCGAACTGTTGTCGCGCCCCGGCCTGAGGATAGAGCGCATCGTTTCCTCCGGACAGGCCAGCCCACCGGGATTCTGGTACGACCAGCCGCGGGCCGAGTGGGTGCTGCTGCTGCGGGGTGAGGCGACGCTTGCCTTCGAGGACGAACCGGCGCCGCGTCTATTGAAAGCGGGCGATTTCGTCGATATCGCGCCGCATCGGCGGCATCGGGTCGAGGCGACCGCCGCGCTCACGCTTTGGCTGGCGGTGCACTATGAGCAGAAGGAGTCCCCGGCGGGGATGACCGTTGAGGGCGTCTCGCAGGACGGCTGCCAGTAGTCCGCCGCGGATCGCGCGCCGGATCAGCCTATGGCGAGCAGTTCGACTTCGAATATCAGCGTCGCATTCGGCGGAATGACGCCGCCCGCTCCGCGCGCGCCGTAGCCGAGTTCGGGCGGGATGGTCAGTTTGCGCTTGCCCCCCACCAGCATGCCCTGCACGCCCTCATCCCAGCCGCGGATGACCTGGCCCGCACCGAGGTTGAACACGAAGGGGTCGTTGCGATCCTTGCTCGAATCGAATTTGCTGCCGCTCGTGAGCCAGCCAGTGTAATGCACGGTCACGCTGTGGCCGGCGGCCGCGGCCGCACCTGTGCCCTGGACCAGGTCCTCGATGGTCAATCCGCTGGGAGTCTTGTTTGTAGACATAACAACCTCGGTTCAGGAAAGAGCGGCCATTGTAGTGCCTTGCACTTTGCTTGTCCCGAACGCGGCCAGTCGCGCTAAAGGGCGGGGAGCGGGGCGCTGCTATAATCCGGCGTTCTGCCGTTATCGCCTGAGTCCAGGGGCGCGCGGCGCTCGCACACCCCGTTCAATGGAACTCTACGACATCGCCGTCATCGGCGGCGGCATCAACGGCGCGGGCATCGCGCGCGATGCGGCCGGCCGCGGCCTCAAGGTGCTGCTGGCCGAGCAGAACGACTTCGCCTCGGCGACTTCGTCGGCCAGCACCAAGCTGATCCACGGCGGGCTGCGCTACCTCGAATACTACGAATTCCGCCTGGTGTCCGAGGCGCTGGCCGAGCGCGAAGTGATGCTGAACATCGCGCCGCATATCATCTGGCCTCTGGAATTCGTGCTGCCGCACGAAAAGCATTTGCGCCCGGCATGGATGATCCGCGCCGGACTGTTTCTGTATGACCATATCGGCGGCCGCACCAGCCTGCCCAGGTCGCGCAGCGTGAAACTCGCGCCCGATGGCCACGGCGCGGGCCTGAAGCCGGAGTTCCACCGGGGTTTCGCCTATTACGATGCCTGGGTGGACGACGCGCGCCTGGTGGTGTTGACGCTCGCCTCGGCGCGCGCGCATGGGGCGAGCGTGCACGCGCGCACGCGCTGCACCGGCGCGCGGCGCGAGGGTGATGCCTGGCAGGTGACGCTGTGCGACGAGGTGAGCGGCAAGGAAAGCGAAATCCGCGCGCGCATCCTGGTCAATGCCGCCGGCCCCTGGGTGAAAAGCCTGCTCGAACGCGAACTCAAGATCGAATCGGCCGGCCAGGTGCGCCTGGTCAAAGGCAGCCACATCGTGGTGCCGCGCATTCACGACCGGCGCTATGCCTACATTTTGCAGAACCCGGACCGGCGCGTGGTGTTCATGATTCCCTATGAGCGCGAGTTCACGCTCATCGGCACCACCGACGTGCAGGTCACGCCGCAGGACCTGCCGGCCGCGATCTCGCCCGACGAGGTCGCCTACCTGTGCGCGGCGGCGAGCCGCTACAGCGCGCGCGAGGTTACGCCGGATCAGGTCGTGTGGAGTTACAGCGGCGTGCGGCCGCTGTACGACGACGGCAAAGCGGATCCTTCGGCCATCACGCGCGATTACGTGCTGCTATTGGACGAAAACGGTCCGCCGCTGCTCTCCGTATTCGGCGGCAAGATCACCACCTACCGCAAGCTCGCAGAGCAGGTGATGCAGAAGCTCGCGCACTGGATCCCGGCGCACCGTTCCTGGACTCACGCCGAAGCGCTGCCAGGCGGCGATTTCGGCGGGCGCGCTTATCTCGCGGTGCTGGCCGAGTTCCGCGCGCGCTATCCCGGGCTCGATCCGCACTGGCTGGCGCGCCTGCTGCGCCGCCATGGCACCTTGATCGAGAAGATTCTGGCAGGCGCGAAATGCGAGGCCGACCTGGGCGAGAATTTCGGCGGCGGCCTGTACGAGCGCGAACTCGCCTATCTGGCCGAGTACGAATGGGCGCGCAGCGGCGATGACGTGCTGTGGCGGCGCACCAAGTGCGGCCTGCACATGAGCGAGGCACAGCGTACGCGCGTCGCCGAACGCCTGGCGGGAGCGCGATGAAAGCGCTCGCGGCGCTGCCCGCCGCGCTGCTGCGGGACATACGCGGGGTGTTCTGCGATATCGACGACACCCTGACCAGCGAGGGCAAGCTCACTGCACGCGCCTACACCGCGCTGGAGCGGCTGCATGCCGCGGGCAAGCTGGTCGTGCCGATTACCGGCCGGCCGGCGGGCTGGTGCGACCATATCGCGCGCATGTGGCCGGTGGATGCGGTGGTGGGCGAGAACGGCGCGTTCTATTTCTACTACGACGGCGCGCGCAGGAAACTGGCGCAGCGCTTCCTGTTCGACGCACAAACGCGCGCCGCCAACCGTGAAAAAATGCTCGCCGTGCGCGAGCGCATTCTGCGCGAAGTGCCG
>JAKAIH010000439.1 GCA_021825225.1 Pseudomonadota bacterium | reverse complement strand
CCTGGCTGCGAGATCGTCCGGATTCGCCTTCACTGCGCGCAGGCCGCGCGCGAGCAGCCGCAGCGCATGAAACGAGGCTCCGTCGGAAAAAGGCGTAGTGCCGATCGAGCACAGATCCTCGACTGCGTGGTCGATCGCGCGCACTCCGGTCGACAGCCACAGCCATGACGGCGTGTGCACGGTCGCGGCCGGATCGAGGATCACCGTGCGCGGTATCGCCTGCGCGTGGAAATACATGTGCTTCACGTTGCGCACGCTGTCGGTGCAGCCGGCCATGGCGGAGAATTCGCCCGCGGAGAGCGTGGTCGGAATGACGACCGAGGCCACGCACGGCGGCTTGAAGCTCGGCCGCAGCGTGCTGCCGTCCGTTTGCACCCTGACGTGATAGGCATCGAGCTCGGCCGGATCGGTGATGCCGTTGCCCAGACAAATCGCTACCATTTTTGCGGCATCGGTGACCGAGCCGCCGCCCACGCTCAAGAGCAGGTCCGCCTGGGCCGCGCGCGCCGCGTTCGCTGCGGCGACCACATCGCTGCGCGGGGTATGCGCGCCGATGCTGGAGCAGATGCCGGCATAGCGCCCGCCCAGCGCCTCGCGCACGCGGTCGACGACATCGGTGCTGCGCGCCAGCGTGCCGCTCGCGAGCACGTAGACGCGGCGCTCGCCGGCGAGCTCGAGTTCGCGCGCCAGCGCTGCGGCGAAATCCGAGCCGTAGACGACGCGGCTGGTGCCGGGATAGCTGTAGACGCCCTGTTGCACTCAATCCCCCTTTCGCCCTTGCGAAGCCCGCGCTATGGCACCGGTCGCTGCGCTAACGACGCTCGAATTTGGGCTCGCGTTTCTCCGAAAACGCGAGCACCGCCTCGTGCTGGTCCTTGGTGTGCTGCGCCAGCGCCTGCATCGCGGAGGCCATTTCGAGCGCGGTAGCCAGGCCGACGTGCTGCGAATCGCGCAGCAGGCGCTTGGTCAGGCGCAGCGAATGCACCGGCTGCGCGGCGATGCGGCGCGCGAGCGCCATGGCTTCGTCCAGCAATTTGTCGTCGTCGACCACTTTGGACACCAGGCCGATGCGCAGCGCCTCTTCGGCCTCGACGAAATCGCCGGTGAAAGTCATCTCGCAGGCTTTGGACATGCCGACCGCGCGCGGCAGGAACCAGGCGCCGCCGTCGCCGGAAACCAGGCCAACGCGCAGGAAGCTCTCGGCAAAGGTGGCGCTGCGCGCCGCGATGCGCATGTCGCACATGGAGGCGAGGTCGCAGCCGGCGCCGACCGCCGCGCCGTTGACCGCGGCGATCGACGGCGCTTCCAGAGCGTACATTGCCAGCGGGATGCGCTGTATGCCCTGCTGGTAGCTGCGCCGGATATCGGCCGGGCTGCCGCCGAACAGGCCGGTGCGCTCTTTCATCTGTTTCACGTTGCCGCCGGAGGAGAAGCCCTTGCCGGCGCCGGTCAGGATGACGCAGCCTACGCTCAGGTCGGCATTGATGCGCTCGGTGTATTCGACCAGCGCGCGCACGATCGCAGGCGAGATGGCGTTGCGCGTGGTGGGTTCGTTCAGCGTCAGGATGACGACGCCGCCGTCCTGTTCATATCGCACCGGGTGATGATGCTGGGTCATTGTTCGGAATCCTTTCTGTATGTGGCCGGCTTGCAGGAACAATGCGTGCGTGGGCCGGAGGCCGTCGCGGGCTCTTCGTGCTGCGCGGGAATTTTACCTTTTGCGCGGCCGCAGTGTCTCGGCTATATTGGCCGCCTGCAGTATGGTCGGCCGAACGCAGACCGCATATTGGGGGAAACATGCACGAGTTCAGATTTGATCCGCTGCCCATGCCCGAAGCGGCGCAGGCGCTGCGCCGCGAAGTGCGCGCCTTCATCGCCGAGGAAGTGGCCAGGGGGGCGTTCACGCCCAGCCGCAATTCCTGGTCGTCGTTCGACGCGGATTTCAGCCGCAAATGCGGCGCGCGCGGCTACATCGGCATGCGCTGGCCGAAGGAATACGGAGGCCACGAGCGCTCGGCGCTGGAGCGCTATGTGGTGACCGAGGAAATGCTCGCCGGCGGCGCGCCGGTGGGCGCGCACTGGATTGCCGACCGGCAAAGCGGCAATCAGATCCTGCGCTACGGCAGCGAGCGCGCGAAGCGAACCATCCTGCCGCGGATAGCCGCCGGTACATGCTATTTCAGCATCGGTATGAGCGAGCCCGACTCGGGCTCGGATCTGGCGGCGGTGCGCACGCGCGCCGCAAAAGTCGAAGGTGGCTGGAGCATCAGCGGCACCAAGGTCTGGACCAGCGGCGCGCACCAGACGAATTATCTGATCGCGCTCGCACGCAGCGCGCCGAAAGAGGAGGACCGCCACGCCGGCATGACCCAGTTCATCGTCGACCTGGCGCAGCCCGGCGTGAGCGTGCGTCCGATCTACAATCTGTACGGTGGCCACGATTTCAACGAAGTGGTGTTCGACGGCTATTTCGTGCCCGACGACATGGTCATGGGCGAACCCGGCATGGGCTGGAAACTGGTGACCGGCGAACTCGCGTTCGAGCGCTCGGGGCCGGACCGCTTTCTGAGCACCTATCAGCTGCTGATCGAATCCATCCGCGCCGTCGGAACCGATCCCGACGCGCGCGCGGCCAACGAGATCGGGCGCTGCGTCGCGCATCTAGCGACGCTGCGGCGCATGTCGACTTCGGTCGCGGGCATGCTCGAGCGCGGCGCGCAGCCGGCTGTGGAAGCGGCGCTGGTGAAAGACATCGGCACCGCCTTCGAGCGCGAAATCCCGGAGACCTTCCGTCATTTGATCGCGGCCGAGCCGACCCTGGGCGAGGGCGCGAGCTACCCGGAACTGCTGGGCATGACGATACTGCGCGCTCCGGGATTCACCATCCGCGGGGGCACACGCGAAATTCTGCGCGGCATGATTGCACGCGGGCTGGGGCTGCGATGAGCGAAATGCGCAACGATGTGCTGAAGACCGTCGACCGCATTTTCGACGAACTTTGCCCGAAGGCGCTGCGCGAATCCGCCGAAGCGGGCGAGTGGCCTTCCGCCTTGTGGGCAGCTCTCGAGGAGGTGGGCCTGGACCGGGCGGCGCTGCCGGAGGCGGCCGGCGGCCCGGGCCTCGATTTCGCGGACGCGATGTTCGCGCTGCGCCGCAGCGCTTACCACGCAGCGCCCTTGCCGCTGGCGGAGACCCTGCTTGCGGGACGGCTGCTCGCGGCTGCGGGAATGGCGGTGCCGCAAGGCGCGCTGACCGTCGCGCCGGTGCACGCGGGTGACCGGCTCGACTTCGTTCAGAGTTCGGCGG
>JAKAIH010000438.1 GCA_021825225.1 Pseudomonadota bacterium | reverse complement strand
TCTTCAGCTCGGCCAGACCATCTTGCAGCCGGTCTCCGCCAGCGTGCCCGCGACATCGGTACCTTTGACTACGCTGGTCACGTGGAACAGATCGTCCGGGGCGCTGCCCTTGGCTTGCGCGTTGCCCACGTACAGGTCTCCGATGAGTTGGTTCTGGCCGGCGCGATAAAAGGCGCCATTAGGCATCAGCGCGATCTCGGGCGGAAGTTTCAAGCCTTGCAGCGCCTTGGCCATCTTGACCGCGTCGAGCGATTTCGCGGTGTTTGCGGCCAGCGCACAGGTCCATGTGGAAACATAACCGAACCAGGTGCGCGCGGTCGGCACGCGGCCGGTCTTCTTCTTGATCGCGGCGACGAACTCGGCAACATGCGGCACGCCCGGCTGGTTCCAGTACCATTCGAACACCCAGGTGCCGATGCGCGCTTCGGGGGACAGGCCCTCCAGCGGCTCCATTTCCTGCTGCGCGCCGGCGAGGTGGATGCGCTTGTCCAGGCCGAATTGCACGGCCTGCTTGAGCGCGTTGAGCATGTCGTCGCCCTGGACCAGGAAGATGATGACGTCGGGTTTCGCCGCCTGCGCCTTGATCAGGTAAGAAGAGAAGTCCGTGGTGCCCAGCGGTGTCAGGTCGCCGCCCACCTTGGTGCCGCCGAGCGCCGCGGCCGCTTTTTCCATGCCGGCCTGCAGCGTGTGGCCGAAGGCATAGTCAGGCGTGATGTAGTACCACTTCTTGCCGAAGTCCTTGATCAGCGTGCCGGCCACCGCGTTGGCTTCCATCTGGGTGGTGTTGCACACGCGGAACACGTTCCAGTGGCAGGTCGTGCCGGTGATCGCGTCGGTGTGGCCGCCCGGCACGATGTGGATCACGCCTTTCTCGTAGGCCACCTGCGCCATGGCCAGAGCCAGTGCGGAATTGATGTTGCCCACCAGGAAGCTGACCTTGTCGCGCTCGATCAGCTTGCGCGCTTTCTGCACCGCCGTGCCCGCGTCGCCGCTGGTCGAATCTTCCACCAGCAGTTTGGCCGGCCGGCCGAGGATGCCGCCCTTGGCGTTGATCTGCTCGATCGCGAGTTCGCAGCCGTTCAGCTCGTTCTTGCCGTTAATCGCATAGGTGCCGGTGAGCGGATTGTCCAGGCCGATCAGGACCGGCTCTGCGGCGCTGGCCTTGCGTATGAACGGCGCGCCAAGTTGCAGCACGCCGGCCGCGGCTGCGGCCTTGAGAACGGTGCGGCGACCGATTGTATTGTCCGACGAATTCTGATTTGCCACGGGTTCACTCCTCCTATAATTGATTTGGATGCGAAGACACTGCCACGCGCGCATTTCGCGAATAAGGATCGTACCAATTTCACTATGAGAAAGGCCCTAGGGTATACCCTCATCTATGCCCGCCTTGGCCCTGTTAATTCCGGTAATAGAAGGCATTTTATTAGGGGCAGAATCAGGTGAGCTCTCGGGAAGACTCGTCTAGGAGGATGCGCCCTCGTTTTGGTCCGGCCCTTACTGAACCTTAGCGAATTCTTACTTCGAGGCGTCCGCGACGATGCCCGCGATCAGATCCGCCACCGGCTTCAGCGCCGCGGTTTGGGGATACCTGCGGTGCGCCAGGTAGACCACCCCGGGTTTCCCCGGCAGGCTGTAGATGGCGATGGTATACGGGCAGTAGACCAGGTTGCGCGGATCGGCTTCGGTCATCGCGCGCGAAGCCGCTGCGCTGCAGAACTCGACGACTTCGGCCCGGTCGTAGATGCGTTTTGTTTTCCCGAGGTCGCGACCGGTGCGCTCGAGCATGTCACCGACATGGGAGGTGGAATTGACCAGCAGCCCGCGCTGCTCGATCGCGGCGACCAGGTCATCCTTGACGTCGGCGAATTTTCCGTTCACCGCGACGACGCTCGCGCCGTCGCCGGCAGCCGCGGACAGCGAAAGGAACAAGCCCAGCAGCACGGCGAGCACACGCGTCATGCTTATCTCCAGGATGATGGCAATGCGAAAATGCTAGGCCGGCCCCGGGCAACTGGCAAGCAGGCCGCGCCCGGGCAGGGCCAGGAGCCGTTCAAAGAAAACAGCGGGGATCCGGGCGGGTCGGCCCCGCCCGGCGCGTGCGGCTAGGGCCGGATATAGGCCCAGCCTTCTTTTTCTCTTTTCATGAGTTCGATTACGCCGCCAGGGACATAACCTACGCTCTTGAGCATGTCGTCCTTGCTCAGTTTCAGTGCGTGCATGGTGGTTTCGCAGGCGACGATCCTGGAGCCGTTGGCGGCAGCATCGTTGACGCGGTTGCCTACCGGGGACTCCATCTTGAGCATGCCGATCCCCGGGCCGTAGACGACGAGCTCCACATCGACTTTATCCTTGCCCAAGGCATCCTGCACGTTCTTTATATTGTTCAGCGCGAGGTTCCATTTCTGCGGGTCGCCGTCAGAGACCTGGAACACCACCCTTTCCTTCTTGACCGCCTTGTGGGCGACGGCCTTTGCCTTCGGTTGCGCGTCGGCGGCGGCATAGCCGCGTCCGGGAAAGGCCAGGGCGAGGCAAACGGCGAATGCGGCGGAGAGGAAAAGTGCATTGCTGCTGCTGCGGGCATGCCGCGTCTGTATGCTGGACTGCATGGGTGCCTCCTTCTGTGGAATGGAAAGTCTGCGTCTGCGCGCAGTGGTTCTGGCGAAGCAAGTTATAGCTTGCGACCAGCATGGTACCTGCAGGCCATGCGCCGGTCATGAAACGTTTTTATGAATACCTCAGCCGAACTTGTCGCTTGTGGCGTCGCGGGCTTGGGCCGGGACTAGGACGCGTGCAGTGCGCGCAACTCCGTATTGGCGTAGCGCAGGCGGCTGGCCAGGGTACTGGCGAGACCTTCCATCAGTTTCAGCGAAGCCTTCTTATGTTCGTCGGCGAAGGCATCGAAGGTCTTGCGCGGGAGAACGAAGAGGTCGACGTCGGAGAAGGCGACGGCGTCGGCAGAGCGGGCGTCGCCGTCGAGGAAGGCCATTTCGCCGAAGAAGTCGCCGCGGCCGAAGGTGCTGACGTGGTGGGCTTTGCCGCCCCCGAGCGTGAGCATGATGCGTACCGAACCCTTGCGGATCAGGAACAGTTCGTCGCCCGCATCGCCGCGGGTGAATATTTTTTCGCCGGCTTTGAAGGCGCGTTTGTCGAGACGCAGCTCGAGTGCCGCGAGGGTCTCTTCCTTGCGCCCCTTGAACAGTCCGAGTTCGTTCAGGTCGAGCAGCTTCTCCTCGGCGCGCTCAAGCGCGGCTTCCCTGAGTATCCGGTTCTCAACCCACTCCTGCGCGCCGTCGAGTTCGTCGAAGATCC
>JAKAIH010000437.1 GCA_021825225.1 Pseudomonadota bacterium | reverse complement strand
ATCTCCCAGGCTCACCTCGGGGCAGCCGAGTTCGATTTTCGGGTCATCGAGGCAGATGCGCCCGTGCGCGGCAAGGCAGATCTCCCAGCCGCCGCCCAGCGCCGAGCCGTTGATCGCCGCCACCACCGGCTTGCCCGAGAGTTCGAGCTTGCGGAACGCAGCCTTGACCGCTTCGATGCCGCGATACGCCTCGGGCGTGTCCTTTGGCGCCAGGCGCAGCACCTCCTTCAGGTTGGCGCCGGCAAAAAAGCTGGTCTTGGCCGAAGCGAGGATCACCCCGCGCAGCTGGTCTTTTTGCGCGATTACGCGCTCGACGCAGGCGATGAAATCCTCGTGCCAGGCCTGCGACATGGTATTGACCGGGCCGTCGGGACTGTCGAAAGTCAGGGTGGCGATGCCCTCGGCATCGGTTTCATAGCGTATTTGGTTCATGGTCCTTCTTTCTCGCGGATATCAAGACGGATTGTCATTCCGAGGGCAAGGCCCGAGGAATCTGCTTCTTGTTTGACGCAACAGCAGATTCCTCGCGAAGTTTATCCCCGGAGGGAGACTCGGAATGGCGGCTAGCGGTTTTCGCTTACAGGCGCTCGATGATGGTGGCGATGCCCATGCCCCCGCCTATGCACAGCGTCGCCAAACCGTAGCGCAGCTTGCGCCGCTCGAGTTCGTCGAGCAGGGTACCGAGGATCATCGCGCCGGTCGCGCCCAGCGGATGCCCCATCGCGATCGCGCCGCCGTTGACGTTGACCTTTTCCGCGGGCACGCCGAGTTCCCTCATGAACTTCATCGGCACCACCGCGAACGCCTCGTTGACCTCGAACAGGTCGATCTGATCCACGTTCATGCGCGCGCGCGCCAGCGCCTTCCTCGCCGCGGGCGCCGGTCCGGTCAGCATGATGGTCGGATCTTCGCCGGTGATCGCGGCGGCCACGACGCGGCCGCGCGGAGTCAAACCGAGCGCGCGGCCCTTCTGCTCGCTGCCGATCAGGATCGCCGCGGCGCCGTCGACGATGCCGGAGGAGTTGCCGGCCGTGTGCACGTGGATGATGCGTTCGACTTGCGGGTATTTCTGCATGGCCACGGCGTCGAAGCCGATTTTGCCCGGTTGCTCGAACGAAACCTTCAGCGCACCCAAGGTTTCCAGCGTCGTGCCCGGACGTATGGTTTCATCCTGCTCCAGCACCGGCAGTCCGACCCGGTCGATCACCGGCACGATGGACTTGTCGAACCAGCCCGCGGCGCGCGCCGCGGCAGCTTTCCTGTGCGAGTCCACGGCGAATTGGTCCACCTGTTCGCGCGTGAAACCTTCGAGCGTCGCAATCAGGTCGGCGCTGATGCCCTGCGGGATGAACTGGGTGGCGAGGCTGGTCTCCGGGTCCTGCGCCCAGGGGCCGCCGTCGGAGCCGATGGGCACGCGCGACATCGATTCGACGCCGCCGGCGACGACCAGGTCCTCCCAGTCGGAGCGGATTTTTTGCGCCGCGAGATTGACCGCTTCCAGGCCCGAGCCGCAGAAGCGGTTGAGCTGAAAGCCGGCGGCCTTATAGTCCCAGCCGGCGGCGAGCGCGGCGGTCTTGCCGATGCAGGCGCCCTGCTCGCCTATGGGCGAGACGCAGCCTATCACCACGTCGTCGACCTGGCTGGTGTCAAGATCATGGCGATCGGCCAGTGCATTCAACGCGCCCGCAAGCAGATTGACCGGTTTGATGTCGTAGAGCGCGCCGCTGGATTTGCCGCGGCCGCGCGGGGTGCGGATTGCGTCAAAGATCATGGCTTCGGCCATGGTGGTCTCCCGGATCAGGTTGAACGAGGACTGGCGCAGGCGACGTGCACTGCGGATGGCCGATGATACCGCTGTTCGAGCGGGGCCGCGCGGGAGCATGAGGGGGATTGTGTCCCCTCAGGTTGCAATCAACCCCTTAGGCGCTGCGATTCCGGGTACGGAGACGGATTGGACATGGATCCATCAGATCTTTATGCGCAATTGCCCTTTCACTGCTGAAATGAGCGCGTTGCGGGTTACGGGTTTGGCAACGAATTCATTTGCGCCTAGAGCCATGGCGCGCTCGTATGCTGTCGACGCGTCCCCTGCGATGGATGTCGCGAGTATGGACACGATGATCACGGGCGTGGACTTGTTCGCCGAATCCGTCCGGATGCGCTTGAGCACCTCGAATCCTCCGATTCCGGGCATCAGCAGATCGAGCAGGATGATGTCATAGCTTTCCGCCTTTGCCAGATGCAGTGCTTGCTCACAGGTTCCTGCAAGGCTGACCTCCGCATTCAGTGCTTCTTTCATGTAATGCGCGAGCAGCAGCCGCATCGGTTCCTCATCGTCGACGATCAACACGCGGTAGCGACTCCCGATTGTTCCCATGATGCAAACTCCCTGACAGACTGCCTGGCTAAACAAGAATTACACGTATCGTTCCCACAACAAGGGACACAGCCCTTTGATTCGGCACATCACCCTCGCACCTTTGCTGCCTGCGCGACATTCCCCCGATGCACGCGTTCACTCAAATCGTCCCTACCTCGATAAATACGCTGCGCCGGACATCGCCTGATTCGCCGTCTTCAGGCCGAAGGAGGTGATCAGCCGTTCCGCGGCGCTGCCCACGAATGCGCCGTGCGCGGACCCGTTCGCGGCGGGCGCGGCAGCGCCGCTGGAACAGCCGGCGCAGTTACCGCTTAGCCCGATGCCAGACGCGCCCGTGAAATTCGCAATGCTGCCGTTGCCGCTCGCCGACCAGGTCGAGGCGCCGATAGTCGCTTTCACGGCGTAATTCGTGACGGTCTGACTGCTGAAGTTGACACCGACGGAGAGCGAATTGATCGCCCCCTGGTTTCCCAGTTGGTCGGTCGGCGCCGGACCGCCCGCGTAGCTGTAGCTTGCGCTCACCAGGCTGGATGGCAATGCCGCAAGCTGCGCCGCGGTCGTCAGGTTGGTGCTCTGGATATAGTGCGTCGCGCCGTTGGTGGCGTTGCCGCCGACCGTGGCGAGCCCACCCGGCCACGATCCCCAATCGACGCCCCAAGCAGCATCACCGCCCGTGTTGACCGGCGTCGCGCCGTTGGCTGAAACGCTGAGGTTCACGCCCGAAAAGGTATTGCCACCTCCATTCGAGCGCGTAAATCCGACCAGCGATCCGGACACGCCAGTCAGCGTGCTGCCGCCGCTGCCTGTGCCGGTGGACGCACCTGTCGTCGTACCGCTGGTCGTGCCGGTTGTAGTGCTGCCCGACGTACCGGAGGACGTCCCGGCTGTAGTGCCGGTCGTAGTTCCAGTGCCCGTACCAGTCGTTGTCCCTGTAGTGGCGCCTGTCGTC
>JAKAIH010000436.1 GCA_021825225.1 Pseudomonadota bacterium | reverse complement strand
CGAGATCGACCTGATCCTGGCCGACGGCGCCGTGCTGGTGTTCGTCGAAGTGCGCCTGCGGCGCAATGCCGATTTCGGCGGCGCCGCGGCGAGCATTACCGCGGCCAAGCGTCAACGCATCCTCAGGGCCGCGCGTCATTACCTCTCAGGCAAACCGGAACCTGCCTGCCGCTTCGATGTCGTATTGCTCGATGCGCTGGCCGCAGACCGTATCGAATGGATCAAGGACGCTTTCGGTGAATAAATACTCAGTGCAAATTGAGGGGAAGGATCCCCTCATTTTGTATGAGGCAGTAATGTAGAATGGCCATTTTGATTCCACGGAGTGTCGATGGATCTTGTTGCGCGCGTCAGTCAGCATTTCGCCGACAGCGTCCAAACCAAGCAGAAGTCGGCTGCACTGCTGGCCGAACCGATCGCGCAGGCCGCCGAGCTGATGGTGAAATGCCTGCTCGCCAACGGCAAGATCCTTGCCTGCGGCAACGGCGGTTCTGCCGCGGACTCGCAGCATTTCGCCGCCGAGTTGCTCGGCCGCTTCGAGCGCGAGCGCCCGGGGCTGGCGGCGATCGCGCTGACCACCGATACCTCGACCCTGACCGCGATCGCCAACGACTACGATTACGAACAGGTGTTTTCGAAGCAGGTGCAGGCGCTGGGGCAGGCGAGCGACGTGCTGCTCGCGATTTCCACCAGCGGCTATTCGAAAAACGTCATCGCCGCGATCCATGCCGCGCACGAACGCGACATGCAGGTGGTGGCGCTGACGGGAAAAAGCGGCGGCAAGATCGCCGGCCTGCTGGCCAAGGAGGATGTGCACATCTGCGTGCCTTCGGAGCGCACCGCGCGCATCCAGGAGGTGCATCTGCTGACGCTGCATTGCCTGTGCGACGGCATCGACACCTTGTTACTAGGAGCTGAATCATGACCGCCATGAAAAAATCATTGCCCCGCCTGCGCACCCTGGCGCTGCTCGCCCTGCTCGGCCTCGCGCCGCAACTGCAGGGCTGCGTCGAAATGGCCGTAGTCGGCGCGGGCGCCGCAGCCATCGCCTCCGACGACCGGCGCTCGCTCGGCGCGCAGACCGAGGACAAGGAAATCGATGTGCGCGGCGAAAGCCGCGTCAACGAGCGCTTCGGCGACAAGGTGCATATCAACGTCACCAGCTACAACCGCAATGTGCTGCTCACCGGCGAGGCGCCCGACGCCGCCACCAAGGCGCAGATCGAGCGCATCGCGCGCGAGATTCCCAACGTGCGCGGCGTGGTCAACGAGATCCAGATCGCCGGGGTGAGCTCCTATACCGCGCGCGGCAACGACAGCTACCTCACTTCCAAGGTCAAGGCGCGCTTCATCGACAACGGCGGCAGCTTTTCCGCCAACCAGATCAAGGTGCTGACCGAGAACAGCGTGGTTTACCTGCTCGGCCTGGTCACGCACAAGGAAGCCGACGCGGCGGTGGAAATCGCCCGCACCACGGGCGGCGTGCAGAAGGTGGTGCGCGTGTTCGAGTACATCGAAGCGCCGGCGAAGTGACGGCCGGCGCCTGATCGGGAGCGAGCGGACATACGACGCCAGCCGCCTGCCCGCAAGCCAAATGCATAAGCGGCCCGAATTCGAGGCGAAACTGTGCGCGCCGGCGCAGCTGGCGCAGCGCATCGCCGCCCTCACCCGGCCGCTGGTGTTCACCAACGGCGTGTTCGACATCCTGCATCGCGGCCACGTCACCTACCTCGCGCAGGCGCGCGCCCTGGGCGCGAGCCTGGTGGTCGCCGCCAACAGCGACGCGTCCGCGCGGCGCCTGGGCAAGGGCGAGGATCGCCCGATCAACCGGCTCGAGGACCGCGCGGCCGTGCTCGCCGCCCTGCAGGCGGTGGATCTGGTCACCTGGTTCGAGGAGGACACGCCGCTCGCGCTGATCCTCGCCTGCCGGCCCGAGGTGCTGGTGAAAGGCGGTGATTGGAAGCCGGAGGCCATCGTCGGCTCGCGCGAGGTCCTCGCCTGGGGCGGTGCGGTGCATTCGATTCCGTTCCGGTTCGAGCGCTCGACCACCGCGACCCTGAACAAGATACGCGCGACCGCGCGCCCCTGACCGGGCCATAGGACACGTCACCCCCGCACTCGGCCTGAAGCGGACCGTTGCACAGATATTGCAACGGCCGGTTGTCCCTAGGGTTTGTGCTCGCGCATCAGCCGCGCGGTCTCGGCCGCGACGCTGTCGCCCGCGGACTCCAGCTCGCGTGCGATGCGCTCGCGCTCAGCCGGATTCTTGTCCTGCGACAGCTTGTAGCGCGCGTCGATGCGCGTCACCTCGAGCGAGAACGAGGCGATGGCGGCGAGCTTGGCGTCGAGGTAGCTCTCGGGCAGCCCGGCCATTTGCTCGAGGTAGCCGGCGTCGTACTGGCGGATGAGTTTCTTCTGCAGTTCGATCTTTTGCGCGCGCTCCTCGATCAGCACCGGCCGCCCATAGGCATGCACGGCGACGTAATTCCAGGTGGGCACATTCTGCCGGCTGTCGTAGAGCCGCGGCGAGACGTAGGCATGCGGCTGCATGAATATCACCAGCGCGTCGGAGTCTTCGGCGAAATCGCGCCACTGCGGATTGGCTCGCGCCATGTGCGCGAGCAGCGTGATCCTGCCCTCCTGCTCCTCGATCACGAAAGGCAGATGCGTCGCGGTCAACCCCGCGGTGCCCGAGGTCGCCAGCGTGGCGAAGGAATAGGCGCGCATGTAAGCGAGCAGCGCGCCGCGGTCTTCCTGCCGGTTAATCTTGGGTACGTACATGGCGGCGTCTATCCTTTCTTGTCGTCGGCAGTGCACTCGTGCACCTCGCTGCCGGGGAAACTCTGCTTCAACTCGTTCAGCTTGGCCACCAGCGCCGGCGTTGCATCGTGCAGCCGGAAAAAGGTTCTGCCGGGCGGTGTATCGCGCGCACCCATGGTGGCACTCCTCACGCCCTTGGCGCGCAATGCCGCAAGGCGCGCCTTGGCCGCGTCCTCGGTCTTGAATACGCCCAGCGAAATCGCGTTGCGCCATTTCGGGTCGTCGGGCACGACGAAATAATCGTCCACGCCCAGGCGCTTCAGCTCGCCCGCCTTCTGCGTCGCCGCCTGGCGGCTGGCGAGCGGCGGAATATAGACCCAGAATCCGGAGACGTCGTCCTGCGTGCGCTGCGTCAGTTTTGCGCCCAGTGCCAGCGGCGCGAGCGCCTGCCCTGCGCGCACCATATCGGCGCCGAGGAATCCGCCCCATTCGAGGCAGACGCTGGCGACCGCCGCCGGGGCGGCCGGCTTCGGCGGCTCGGGCTTGCGCGTAAGCGCGCTCACCTGCTCGG
>JAKAIH010000435.1 GCA_021825225.1 Pseudomonadota bacterium | reverse complement strand
CATGCGTTCTACCGAGCAGTCGGGTATTCGCTGGACGAGCGCCGCTTCATCAAGCATGCTGCCACAGCAAGCTAACAGTTCGTTCAAGGCGGACGGCTTCGCCGCCGTTTAACTCAAGCGTTAGAGACTCAGGAGCCTTACGGGTTTATATGAAAAGCACGATAACGTGGCTCAACATGGTTGGCTTGTCACTTGGTGCAATAGGTTCTTTCGGGCTTGCTCTGCTCACCAAGGTTTTCATCACCATCAAGCCCGACGGTCACCAAACATGGGGGCCTCCTGATGGTGTTACCAACGACGAATGGCTGCAACAGAATAGGCGACTCAGGCTAAAGCAAAAATATGGTCTTCCATTTTCGTACGGGGCGCTTGGCGCTGGATTCCTCCTGCAGTTAGTGGCAATTTGGCTTTCGGCGTTGGCAAAATAATGTGTCCGCGCTCTAACTACTCATTCGAAGCGGACGGCTCCGCCGCCGCTCAATTCCAGCGTTATGTTTCATAGAGACATTTCGGATTCACTTCCTGATCCGGCAGCGTAAGCCGGATTGGCCGCTCGCCCCGAATTGCCTCCGCGCCGCGGATGCGGGCGCGGGGCAACTGCTTCGACTACATACGCTTGCGGGCGGGGGCTCAATGGCCGGCCGATGCGTTCCTGGCCGGCGCCACGGGGCAACTGCCCTGTGCGGTGAGCTTGCCTTCGGACTTCAACTGGCCGATGCGCTGCTCGACCCGCTGACGGCCCCACTGCTCACCGGCCAGCATGGACTCGCGCATGATCACCGGCTGCACCTTCAGCAGCTTCTGCCCGAGAGGCGTGCGGTAAAAAGCCAACAGCCCTTGCACGTCCTGCTCGGTGAAGTTGTGCTGGTAGATCGGCATGACCAGGTCGATCAACTGCTGCGTGGCCTGCGGAGCGGTCAGCGCCGACGAAACCGCGCTGGGCGGCAGGCAGGGCAAGCGTTGCTTCACCATCACATCCAGCTGCTGGACCATCTGCTGCATGGCCTGCCGCATCATCGCAGTGACATGGGTGGCGGCCAGCAATTCGCGCACGCTGGCGGCACTGGCTCCGCCTTGCGGCGCATCCGCTGCCGTCGCCGTTCCCGTGCCGATACCAAGTGTGAGCAGCAGCGCGCCTGCTGCGATCCATCGATGCATTGTCTTCTCCTTTCCGAATGGATGTTCGCCGTCCTTCCGACAGCGGCGCGATTCTACGTCCAGCCGGTGATCGGCCCCATGCACGACAGGAGAAGCAGCGACCTGGTGGTCTTGCGAGGCCCGCCACACCGCGAATGCATCAGCATCACGCGTGATCGCGCTGATCGATCGCCGCCGCTGCCATGAACGCCTGCTGCCTCGACACCCTCGTGTCGGAGATTCGCTGCATCACGGCAGCCCGCTCTCTCCCCACGCCCGCGGGAGAGACACCAAGCAAGCGCAACCGTGCAGGCGCGAGTGGCGCCCTGGTCTCGCACCACGGAGCACACCCAAAGTGGTCAATTATCAAGTTGATTTTCGGGTAATCAATCTGTAGATTGAATTCGTAGTTTTCAATTTTGAGGTTGAACCGTCGTGGACATCATCCGAGTGCCAGAGCAGGTCGGCGCCGTGCTGCGGGCGGCGCGCTTGCAGCGGGGCATGACTCAGGCCGAGGTTGCCGCGCGGCTCGGTGTTTCCGTCCAGGCAATGTCGCGCCTGGAAAAGAACGCGGGCCGTGCATCGTTCGACCGCATCCACCGTCTCTGCCTGTTGCTTGGACTGGAGATTGCGCTTCGGCCCAAAGGCGGAGCGAGCGTGCAGGAGCCCCTGCCGACGGAGTGGTGAGCCATGGTCCGCCGCGTCAAAGCGCTCGACCTGTGGATGAATAGCTATCGCGTGGGGCGCTGGGAGCGCGGCAACGCGGGCATCGATCGGCTGACCTACGACGCGGACTGGATGGCGGCACCACACGGGCGCCCGCTGTCGTTGTCCCTGCCCTTCGCCTACGCGCACGGTGCGCGCCAGCCGGTGCCGATCCGCGGTGACGCCGTCACGGCGTACTTCGACAACCTGATCCCCGACAACGAACGCATCCTGCAGCGGATGCGCGCGCACTACGGCACGCGTTCGACCACGGCGTTCGACCTGCTGGGCGCCGTGGGACGCGATTGCATCGGCGCCGTGCAGATCGTGCCGGCGGACGAAACGCCGGACGGTGCGCAGACCATCGATTTCAGGGCGCTGGACGAAGCCGATGTCGTCAGACTGCTGCGGGCCACGATCTCGACGGCGCGATGGACTTCCGAAGAAGCCGATGCCTTCCGCCTCTCGATTGCCGGCGCGCAGGAGAAGACCGCGCTACTTCGCCACCGGGGGCGCTGGTGCATCCCCCTGCGGGCCACCCCCAGCACGCACATCTTCAAGCTGCCGCTGGGTATGGTCGGCAATCTGCGCGCCGACCTGCGGAACTCGGTCGAGATCGAATGGCTGAGCATGCAACTGGCGCGCGAGCTGGGCTTGCCGGTGGCCGGTGTCGAGATGGCGCGCTTCGAAGACCAGCAGGTTCTGATCGTTGAACGCTTCGACCGGCAGCTCGCGCGCGACCGCACCTGGTGGCAGCGCATTCCCCAGGAGGATTTCTGTCAGGCACTTGGGCTGCTGCCATCGCGCAAGTACGAGGCCGACGGCGGCCCCGGCATCCGCGGCATCATGGAAATCCTGCAAGGTTCGGATCGCGCCGATCACGATCGCGGTCTGTTCTTCCGCACGCAGATCGTGCTCTGGCTGATGGCGGCCACCGATGGTCATGCCAAGAACTTCAGCATTCACCTGCTGCCCGGCGGGCGCTATCACCTGACGCCGCTGTACGACATCCTTTCCAGCTACCCCATCCAGGGGCGCGGGCCGAATGGGCTGGACCCCCGCAAAGTCAGACTGGCCATGTCGGTCAAAGGCAGGAATGCCCACTCTCTCGCGCATGAGATCCATCGCTGGCACTGGGTATCCATGGCCGAGGGTCTTGGGCTTCAAGGTGTCGGACGCACAATCGATGAACTCGTGCATCGGGTGCCCGCAGCGATCGACAATGTGTCGAACCGGCTGCCATCCGGCTTCCCCCCAGCCGTGTTCGACGCGATCAGCCACGGCATGAAGCATGCGGCGAAGCGGCTGTCCAACGAGCCGGACCGGCGTGGCCCTTAGATCCGCTGCATGCGCGCCGGCATCGCCATGCGCCCGAGCCAGCCCACCCGCCTCCACGCCGCGCAAACGCCCGCCGGTTTATAGTCCCGCACTTGCCTCCGGACTCTGCCATGGACTCGATCCGCATCCGCGGCGCGCGCACGCACAACCT
>JAKAIH010000434.1 GCA_021825225.1 Pseudomonadota bacterium | reverse complement strand
CGACGCCGACGCCGACGTAGGACAGCACCGCCTCCGCCAGCACCAGCCCGGAGAAATCCATCACCACCGAGATCAGCACGATGTGCATCACGTTGGGCAGGATATGGCGCAGCATGATGCGCCATTGCGATACGCCGAAGGCCTGCGCCGCCTGCACGTATTCGAGCTCGCGCAGCTTCAGCGCCTCGCCGCGCAGCAGCCGGCACAGCCCGGTCCAGCTGGTGATGCCGAGAATGATGCACAGCCACAGCAGGCGGAAATCCGCGCGCTGCGCCGAGGTCGGGAACAGCTCCGGATGGGTTTCGATATACACCTGCAGCACCAGTACCGCGGCGGCGATCAGGAGCACTCCCGGGATCGAGTTCAGCGTGGTGTAGAAATACTGGATCAGGTCGTCCACCCATCCGCGCAGGTAGCCTGCCATGATGCCGAGCAGCACCGAGAACGGCAGCATCACCAGCGTGGTGAGCGTGCCGATCACCAGCGCCGTGCGCACGCTCTTCAAGGACAGGTAGAGCACGTCCAGACCGACCTTGTCGGTGCCGAGCACGTGGTAGTGGGCGGAGAGCAGCAGCGCCGGCACGGCCAGCAGCAGCAGCAGGGCGAGTGTGAGCAGCACCGCGCGCCACGGCACCTCGGTGCTGCCGCGCCATACCGCCTGCCAGTGAGCGCGCGAGGCGACACGCTCCAGGGGACTGCAGGCCGCGACCAGCGCCAGCGACGCGAGCAGCCACAACGGCAACGCCAGCGCCACACCGCGAAAGCTGGTCTGCAGCACGTCAGCGCGCCAGTCGCGCCCGGGATCGCGCAGCTGCGCGCCGCCGTACTTGAGGCGCGGATAGTCGCGCAGCTGCCTGCCCGGCTTACCATCCACAGCCGGCAGCTCCACCGTCTCCTTGGCATAAGCATGGGTCGCGAGCGGCGCGGAATAAGTGCGCTCCTGCCGTTTCGCGATGCCGGAGAACAGTATATCGAGCGCGCTTTCGACTTCCACCGCATAGGCCGGGCTGTGCGCCTGCGCGCCCGGAGCTGCGGGCAGCGCCGGGCGGAAATGCACCGAATCGAGCAGTCCGATGAGGATGAACACGGTGAGCACCACCAGCGCGCTCATCGCCGCCGGCGTCTGCGCCACACGCCACCAGGGCGCGCGCAGATGCTCGTGCCGGCGCACGTACCAGACGAAGCCCGCTATCGCCGCCAGCAGCAGGTAGACCAGGGCATCGGTCCAGAGGATCACGGGCAGGATCGGCATTACTCGAACCTCACGCGGGGATCGACCAGCGTGTAGGAGATGTCCGTGAGCAGCAGGCCCAGGATATAGAGCAGCGAGCCGATGAACACCATGGAGCGCACCACGGCGAAATCCTGCGCCTGGATCGCCTCGATGGTGTAGCTGCCCAGTCCGGGAATGCCGAAAAACGATTCCGACACCAGGCTGCCCATGAACAGCAGCGGAATCACCACCACCGCACCGGTCAGGATCGGGATCATCGCGTTCCTGAGCACATGGCGGAAGAACACCACGACCTCGGACAGGCCCTTGGCGCGCGCGGTCCTGACGTAATCCTTGCCCGCCTCTTCGAGGAAGATGGTGCGGTACCAGCGTGCGCCGCTGCCGATGCCGCCGATCACGCCGACTGCGACCGGCAGCACCAGGAACTTGAGCGCGTCGAATCCTGTCGCATAGCCCGAAATGGGCACCAGGTTCCATAGCTTGGAAATCAGGTACTGGCCGCCGATGATGTAGAACAAGCCGGAAATCGACATCATGATCACGCACAGCACCACGCCCCAGAAGTCGACATAGGTGGCGCGGAAAAACGCCATCATCAGCGCAAACGTGATCTGCAGCGCGAGACCCACCAGAAATACCGGCAGCGCCAGCGCCAGGCTGGGCCACATGCGCGTGCTGATCTCGTAGGCGATGTCGCGCCCATCGTCGGAAAGGCCGAAATTGAAGCGGAACATTTCCACCGATTTGCGGAAATAGATGGTGTCGGTGAATTTGTGCGACCCCGCTGCCGCCGCGTTGTACAGCAGCGGCTTGTCGTAGCCGCGGTCGGCCTTCCATTTGGCGATCGCCTCGGGCGTGACATATTTGACGCCGAGCTGCAGGCGCGCCATGTCGTCGGGCGTATTCACCTTGAAGAACAGCGCAAAGGTGATCAGGTTGACGCCGATCAGAATGAAAAAGGCATAGAGGACACGGCGGACGATATAGGCGTACATCGCGCTAGGCCCGCGCCAGTTCGCGTGCGCGCCAGGTGCGCAGCGCAGGCAGCGTGCCGAGAACCAGCAGCGCGAACACGACGAGCAGCGGCCAGACCACGGGCCGGTTCCACTCGGCACGCTTCAGTTCGCGCAGCGCCGGGTCGAGGCGGTAGAACTTGAGGCCGTTGCGCGCCATCTGGTTCGGCTTCACATTGCTGAGCCAGGCGTGGTTCAGGCTGTAGTCCTTGGGATGGTAACTCCACACCCAGGGCGCATCCTGGCGCAGCACCGCCACCATGCGGTCGATGATCGCCTGGCGTTCCGGGCCGTTCTCCATGTTCTTCATCTGCTCGAACAGCCGATCGAACTCAGGGTTGGAGTAATTGGCCTTGTTCTCCCCGCCGTCCTTCACCGCGCCCTGCGGCCCGTCCAACAGGAACATGAAGTTTTCCGGATCGGGATAGTCGGCGTTCCAGCCGAGGAAGAACATCTGCGTGTTGCCCTTGCGGATCTTTTCCTGGAAACGGTTCCAGTCGCTGGTGCGGAACTCGAGCTGCACGTCGATCTTCTGGAATTGCTTGCGGTACCAGTCCAGCCGCGACTTGCCGCCCGGGCCGCCGCCGGTGGTGTCCAGGTACAGCACCAGCGGCGCGCCGGTGCGCGCGTCGCGCCCGTCGGGATAGCCGGCCTCGGCCATGAGCTTTTTCGCCTGGGCAATCGACCTTCGGTGCCATGCGCCGCCGGTCTTCTCGTACACCACCGGGTTGTAAGCCTCGTCGCCGCCGCGGTAGCCGAAAATGCCCGGCGGGATCGGGCCCTGCCCCGGCACGCCGCGGCCGTTGGCAAATATGGAAATGAATTCCTCGTTGTCGATCGCGATCGAAATCGCCTGACGCAGCTTGCGCGCACGCTCCTGCGCGGCCGCGTCGCCCTGCCCGCCCACCACCGGGTCGAGCCAGTTGAACGCGAGGTAGTAGATCGAAGTGGCGACCGAGGTCGTGAGGCGGATACCAATGAAGAAGCTCGTGCATTAACGCAAGCCCCTGCGATGAAGTCGCGGTGAAAGCCCTCGCTCCGCTGATTGAAGCGCCGATACATGAAGCCATCGCGGAATGTTCGGATTGAACTTTTATG
>JAKAIH010000433.1 GCA_021825225.1 Pseudomonadota bacterium | reverse complement strand
GGCACGAACTGGATGGCCGAATATGTGGCCAAGGCGAACAGCGGCGGGATCGAGCGCGTGCTGCTCTGATCGCTGTGTGAACAAGGTCACAATCAGCGTCAAAGGGTTGGTGCCGGCGTGAAAAAATTGGCAAGCGCCCCCTGTGAATTATGCGATTCTGCCGGCGGCGAAACGCTGTGGCAGGACGCGTTGTGCCGCGTCGTCCTAATTGGTGACCGCGACTATCCCGGATTCTGCCGCGTCATCCTCAACCGGCATGTGAGCGAAATGACCGATCTGGACGCAGCGAGCAGACAAAGACTGATGCGCGTGGTGTTCGCCGTCGAGCAGGCTTTGCGCCAGCTGCTGCTGCCCGCGAAAATCAACCTCGCGAGCCTGGGCAATATGGTGGCGCATCTGCACTGGCACGTGATTCCCCGCTTCGCCGACGACAGGCACTTTCCCGCTTCGGTCTGGGGCGAGCCGCAGCGCGCGGGCGTCCCGCGCGCGCTCGATCGCGCCGCCCTGGAACAAGCCTTGCACAAACTGTTGCAAGCGGTGGCAGAATGAGCGCCATGACGGCTCCCTGACGCCCATGCCCGAATTCACGCTACCCGAAATCTCCGCCGACGCGAAGCCGGAATTCAGCGACGGCGCCTCCTGCGCCGCGTGGCTGGCCGAGCTGCCCCTGGTCAACGTGGCGCCTTCGCAAATCCGGCTGCTCGACCAGCTGCGCCAGCTCAACCGCTACCAGCTGCCCGCGGGCGAACGGCTCAAGGTGCTGGAAGCGCTGCGCGAAGCGATTTATTTCGTGCAGGCGGAGCAGATCAAGAAACTGGCCAACAAGCCGATGCCCTTGACCAAGGTGGAGCGCGGCATTTTTACCCAAGTGGTGGAGCTGTGGCAGGAACTGCTGATCGGCTACCAGCACTGCCTGCAGGGGGCGGCCGCGGGCCAGATCGATGGCCGGATTGCGCTCGTCTGCCAGCGCGGGCTGGATTGCGTGGCGTCCGCGATGTTCGATCACCACCGCGTCTATCGCGACTTCCCCGACGCCTGGTGGCTGGCTTTGCACCAGCTTTACCTCAGGGCGGACGAGGCGGGCGAGACCGCCACGCCGGTCGTGGATTCGGCGAAAAAGGCGGACTCGAGCTGCTCCGAGGTGTACGTGCGCGCGCTGCTGTTCGCGCTGGCGAACCCCGACGAGCAGCAGCAAAAGCAGCTGGCGCAGATCGAGCGCTGGCTGGAGCGCTGGGCGCAGCACGCCCCCGTGCGACGCAAGCCGCCCGAGGACAAGAGCCTGCCGCCGCTGCTGCTCGATTTTTCCGCGGCATCGGGCCCGTACCGCGAAGCCGACGCCGGCGCGCGCAATGCCTCGGCCTGGCTCGACATCACCGACCTCGCGCGCACCCTGAAAAAATGCGTCGTGCTGTTGCGCAAGGGCGAGTCGCCCGCGAGCCTGGGGCTGGGCGAAGATTGCGCCATGCCCAGCGTGGAGCAGCTGCTGGTGCTGCTGTTCCGCCTGTGGTGCGAAGGCAAGAACGGACGCACGCAGGTGCGCCGCCGCGTAAACGCCAAGGCGCAGGCCTGCAGCACGCTCGCCTCCATGCATTTTCATATTTCCGGCGGCAAGAGCTTCCGCCAGCCCGGCCTGGCGACCACGCTGACGCGGCAGCAGCGCGAGGAAATCGCCACCTTCGGCCACACCAGCGCGCGCCACGAGGAGGCATACATCGAATCCGGCGGCTATGCCATCGAGGACTGGCTGCTGCAGGAGGAGAGCCTGTCGGGCTTGCGCATCGTGCGCCCGGCCGCCTCCGCCGGCGGGCGTTATGCGCACACACAGCTGATCGCGGTGCGGCCGGCCGACGCCAAGAATTTCCTGGTGGGCGTGGTGCGCTGGATCAGGACCGACGAAAAAGACGACCTCCACCTCGGCGTGCGCATCGTTCCGGGAATGCCGCAGCCCGTGGCCGTGCGGCCCACCGGCATCAACGCGCAGGCGGAAAAATACGTGCCGGCGCTGTATTGCCCCGCGCTTGCCGCGCTGTCCTCGCCCGCCTCGCTGATTCTCCCGCCGGGCTGGTACCGGCCCAAGCGCGTGCTCGAAGTCTACAGCGACAGCAGCGAATTGCTGCTGCTCAGCGGCGTGATCGAGCGCGGCAGCGATTTCGAGCGCGTCGCGATCGAACCCGCGCGCTAGACTGCTTTTTTTACAAGATCGACGCTGGCGTAGCGGCCATTGCGCGCTCTGCGCGCCAACCGTGATTTCTGCGCGGATGAAAAGCGCATCCGCGCGGACGGGACGCCGTCCGCGCAAGCTTAGGCACCGCAGTTCGGCCTACCCCGCAGCCGGCGCCGCTTCGGCCGCCGCTTGCACACGCCGCGCCGGGAACACCGCGGAAAAGCAGCTGCCCTTGCCCGGCTCGCTCTCGATTTCCAGCGTCGCCTGATGGCGCGTCAGCACGTGCTTGACGATGGCCAAACCGAGGCCGGTGCCGCCGGTCTCGCGCGAGCGGCTGTGGTCGACGCGGTAGAAGCGCTCGGTGAGGCGCGGGATATGGCGCGGCTCTATCCCCGGCCCGGTGTCGCTCACACTGAACACGGCCTGCGCGCCGCGCCGCCCCCAGGCGAGGCGTATGTCCCCGCCCGCGGGCGTGTAGTGCACTGCGTTGCTGACCAGGTTGCCGAAGGCGCTGCGCAGCTCCTGCGCGTTGGCGCGCAGCGCCAGCGGCTCCTCGGCCTTGAGTTCGATGCGATGGCGCCCGGCGCTCAGGGCCAGGGCTTCGTCGCGCACGCCGGCGAGCAGTGCCGCGACATCGACCGGGGCCTCGTCGCCCGGGCCGCGGCCGGCCTCCAGCGCCGACAAGGTGAGCAGATCTTCCACCAGCCGCTGCATGCGCCCGGTGTGCTCGCGCATCATGTTCAGATAGCCCAGCCGGCGCTCCTCGTCGAGTTTGAGTTCGCCGTCGGTGATCGTCTCCAGAAAGCCGGCCACCACGGTCAGCGGGCTTTTCAGCTCGTGCGAGACGTTGGCGACGAAATCGCGCCGCATGGTTTCGACCTTCTCCGCCAGGGTGATGTCGCTCGCGAGCAGCAGCTTTTGCTCCTCGCCATAGGGAGTGATCGCCAGCGAGAGCACCCGGCCCTCGCCGCGCGCGAGGCGCAGGGTGAGCGGCTCGGCGTATTCGCCGCGCTCCAGATAGGCGGCAAGATCGGGGTGGCGCACGAGGTTGACCAAGGGCTGGCCCAGGTCGCGCTGCTCGTCCAGGCCGAGGTACTGGCTCGCGATCGGGTTGCACCACTCGATATGGCCATGGGCATCGAGCAGGACCACGCCATCGGGCAGGGCCAGCCCCGCGTTGCG
>JAKAIH010000432.1 GCA_021825225.1 Pseudomonadota bacterium | reverse complement strand
ACGCCGGAGAGCTCGACCACCAGCCTTCCCGGTTTGCCGGTGAGGAGGTTTCTCTGCAGCGGATCCTGTTCCACCCAGGCGATCACCGGGTTGTCGTGCGCGTGCAGCGGGGAACAGGTGAACACGCGCTCCCGCGGCTCGCGCTTGATGTAGTTGTACGACTCGTTGCCCAGGGCCAACTCCATGGCCCCCGCCTGCTGCATGACCCCGAGCGCCGCCACCGAGCCGGCGCTGCCCTTGAGGAATTGACGTCGATTGATCTTCATGATTTCCCTCGTACCTCTTTGTGGCACAAGTGCCCTGGGTTGTCTTCGACAACGACGGGCACTAGTAGTGGCCCTGGTAATAGTAGGTGCCCATCACCCACCAGATGCGCATGCCATAGACGCCGGTGGCGCACATGAACGCCGCACCCAGCACCCAGCTCATCCGTCGGTTGATCTTGGGTATGACCAGGATGACCAGCGGCAGCAGCAGCCCCCAGACGATCTCCAGGTAGAGATAGGGCCAGCGGAAAACTCCGAGCAGCACGTCGTAGAGCATCGTGTGCTCCTCGGCCACGCCGTAGGTCATCTGCAGGAACTCGTTGCCCAGCAGGAACAGGTCGAAAATGATGCCGTAGAGCATCAGCCTGGCCATGTCGGCGATCAATTCGATCGGCACCTGCTTTTCCGCCGCGAGAAACTTGTTGCGCACCCACAGGCAGCAGATCAGAAAGCCGATGCCCGAGACGTAGGCGCCGGTCAGGAACAGGATCGGCGCGACCGAGGTGTGGTTGGGTACGCGCGACGGATTCAATTGCATCACCACCCCGGTATACCAGTGCGTGCACAACGCCAGAACCACCGCCAGAATGCCCAGACGGCGGGCCCAGCGTTCGTTCTTCTGATAGACGAAGTAGCTGTAGCACATCATCGCGATCGGATAACTCATGATGAAGCACGAACCCCAGACCATCGGCGCCGACCAGTGACTGAAGCTCGAGAACAGCAGCAGGTGGAAGAAGCGGTAGGGCTTGCCCAGGTCGATGATCAGGAGCACCGGCACGATCAACAACATGATGATCGCGGTGTTGGAGGCGAAGAAGGCGGTGGCTTTGTACTTCTTGACCCCGAACACCCAGCCCAGCGAGCTGATCACGAAAGAGCCGGCCGAGACGCCGACCAGCCAGAAATACAGGGCAATGGGAAAGCCCCAGTAGGAATGGTGAAATGCGTTGGCTATCATTTGCCCTTCCATCAGTACAGCCCCCTGAAAAATTTGTGCGGCACCTGCGCGAAGAACGACGAGAAATTGCGCACGATGTGTCTCATCAGGCCCCAGAAACCCATGTCCGTGTCGATGATGTCGCCAGCCATCTCGCCGCCCAGTTCGCTGTTGCGCTTGAAGCTGTTGTAGCGCTCGTGCAGCTGGGCGCTGCGGTTGTGAAAGGCGAACTCGGGATCGCCGATCGATTCGGTGAGGCCGATGTAATAGACCTGCGGGGCGGTACCGAGCTCGACGCGCAGATTGAAGGTCTTGCTCTCGCGCAGCAGGCGCGCGACCTCGCTTTTCGGATCGTTGATGTCGCCGAACACCATCGCACCGCCGGTGCAGGAGGCGACGCAGATCGGCGCCAGACCCCGGGTCACGCGCACCACGCAGAAGTCGCATTTGTCCGCGACATTGCGCGGATTGTTTTTCTCGCGCCGGTACTCGGGCAGCAGGTGCCGGGCGTTGTAGGGGCAGGCCACCATGCAGGTGCGGCAGCCGATGCAGCGGTTGTAGCGCTGCAGCACGAAGCCGTCGGGATGCTTGAAGGTGGATTTGGTCGGGCAGCTGCGGACGCAGGAGGGCTCGTCGCACTGGTTGCACAGCCGCGGCAACACCGCGCGCCGGGTATCCGGGAATTCCCCGAACTCCGCCTCCGCGACCCAGATGCGCCAATCGCCCAGGGGAACGTCGAAGGAAGTCTTGCACGAGGCGGTGCAGGCGTTGCAGCCGGTGCAACGGCGCAGGTCGACCACCATGGCGTAGCGCTTGCGTCCGGGCTTGCCCTTGCTCGGCGACACCCCGTCAAAACCATAGACTCGCTCTGCCATTAACCGCTCCCCTGCATTCTGATGAAATTGGAATTCGATTCGTCTGCTTCGCGCGTCACCGATGCCCGGGCGTCCAGCCCGGGTCATTTCGCGACCGAAACCCTATGGTTGAACATATAGATGACCGCCCCGCGGATTTCGCCGTCGGTCAGATCGGCCATACCGCCACGCGCCGGCATGCCGCCGTGACCGTTGATCGCGGAGCGTACCAGGGCATCGATCCCATGCCTTCCGCGCGGGATCCAGGCGGCCCGGTCGCCAATCTTGGGTGCCCCACCGACGCCCGTCAGATGGCATTTGCTGCACTGTATCTGCACGATTTCCTTGCCCGGACGGTCAACAATCTTGACGCTTTTGTCGGTCGGCTCGATCCAGTGACCGCCCGAGCGATTGACCATATAGGTGATCGCGCGCTCGATTTCATAATTGCTGATGCCCGGATTGCCGCCATGCGCCGGCATTTTCCGGATACCCGTGATCGCGTGCAGTTTGAGACCGCTGAGCCCTTGCGCGGCACGCTTGCTCCAGGCTTTCACGTCGCCGATTCTGGGTGCGCCATACTTCCCCGTGCCGTGACAACGGGTGCACACCGTCTTGACCACTTCCTCGCCGCTGCGCTGACCATTTGCGGCCCACGCCTGATGCACAGTCATCAATAGCGACAGAGCAAAAATAACGCATTGGAATCCCAGCCAGCTCTGTGTCTTGGTATCGCGCATATTGCCTCTCTCGCTTGGATGAGCTGACAGACTTTTCGTGTTCCCGGCATTGAGGACGCGGGTGTCATTTTTTTGAGTGGCTGAATAGTGCCGTTCCACACAATATAGCTTTTTGATCTATATCAAGTGAGTATGATCTTGATCTAGTAACCTGAATGTGGCTTTGGACTAAAGCGTTCGGCATAGATAATAAGCATAGTTTATTAGAATATTAAACCGGTGGAGAACTCCTTGGCCCTTTCCGGACCCGTGCACTTGAGTCTTTCCCGCACATTCGTATGGGTAGCATCACCGCCGTGAATTTCACCCTGCGTAGTAAAGGCATTCTCGCTTTCATTGCCATCGTGTTTTATGTAATGGCGGTCGCGCTGTACGTTTCCCATGAGCGACAAAAGTTGTTCCACATCGTCGAGCAATTGGAGCAGGTTCATGCCAAGCAACAGTTGCTGATTCGCGTCAACACCTCCCTGGGCCATTCCGTCATCGAACTCCAGGAGATGTTGAATGGGGAAACAAAAAAGCCGCAATACGGCGATGTGATCAACGGT
>JAKAIH010000431.1 GCA_021825225.1 Pseudomonadota bacterium | reverse complement strand
CAGTTCTCGCCGAAGCTGATGGCGCTGAAGAGCCCGATCGGCCGGATGGCCAAGTTGGGAATATTGTGGAGCAGGATATTCGTGCCGCGCGCCGAACTGGCGCTGATCTACAATGTGCCGCATCACTCGGCGCGGCTCAATTTCTACTACGTTCTGCGGCTGCGGGATCTGCTTCGCCGATACGCCTCCAGCATCGGAGAGTTGAACGCCTGCGGCGCCGATCTCGCCGCGAGCAGCGCGCGCAACGCGCGCCTGGCACGATGGATCAACGGCGCCTGAGGCGCTTCGCCCCAGGCGGCAGAATGCCGCGGCTATTTCGGAACCGCGGGGGCAGATCCGGTCGAGCCCTGCTTCGAGGAAGCCGGCGCGTCTTCGGGCAGGATTCCGATGATGGCGACGGCATCCTGGCCTTCAAGGCCGAACTTGTCGATCGCCCTGACTTTCAGCACGTAACTTCCCGCTTTGAGACCGGAGAAACTGGCTTCCGGCTGCGGGATAAGGGATTCGCCCACCATCTGCTGGAAGTCCGCGTCCGCGGCAAGCCGGGCGCGATAATTGACCGCCCCCTCGACCGGCGGGAAGTCCAGCCGCAAGGCGGGGGCACGCTGAAACACCGGCTCCAGCGGCAATGCGGGCGGCGCAAGCAGGCGCACCGGCGCGATCGGCTTTCGGCTCTCGTCGACGAAGGAACCGAAGCCCGCCGGGACCGGTATGGCGTCCACTGGCGCCGCCGCGCCGGCATCGGGCGGCAGGCCGGCAAAGGCGATCGTGCCCTCGGTCACCTCGGTGCGGGTGCCGCGCTCGCCGGCGGCGACGCGGAACTCGGTGCCGCGCACCGCGGCCGAAGCGAAGCCGGTGCGGATTTCGAAGCGGGATGTCCTGGGCGCGTTGGATTTGAAGTGAACTTCGGCCTCTCCGCTTTGCATTTGAATTTGTGTTTCGGTAGCGTCCGATCCAGGCACGCGTCTGGCGCGCTCGATCTTCAGGTCGCTGCGCGTTTGCAGCTTCAGCGTCGATCCGTCGACCAGCTTGATCGTTACATATCCGTTTTCTGCGGTCTTGATCGCCGCTCCTTCAGGCAGGCGATCGCCCGCCGCGAGCGGGCTGCCGTCGGCTTTGCGCGCCTGACCGCTTACGCTGCTGACCGTCGCTGCGAGCGGTCTTTCGCGCAGCAGCGACAGCGGGATCGCGAGCCTGCTGCCCGGCACCAGGTGCTTGGGGTCCGCAATCTTGTTGTGCCGCTGCAGTTCCGGCCAGCGCTTCGGTTGCGCAAGCCAGCGCTGGCCCAGGCCGGTGAGCGTGTCGCCCTGCTGTATGGTCACTATGAAATCGGGGCTGCCGGCATCGCTCGCCGCCCTGCCGGCAGGCGCCAGTGCGATGAGCGCTGCGAGCAGGAGCCAGCGCATGGCGATATTGAGCAATCCGGTGTTCGACTGCATGTTCGATCTCCGCAACGTCAATTTATTGTCCTCCCGGGGCTGCCGCCAGCGGCAGGACAAAACCGAATTCCGAACCGGCGCCAAGTTGGCTCGTCACGTTCATCTGTCCTTCGTGCCGCTCGACCACCGTTTTCGTGAATGCGAGACCGAGACCGAGGCCTTTTTCCTGCGGCTGGCCGGCGCTGGAGAAACGCGCGAAGCGCTCGAACAGGCGCTTCTGGTCTTGTTCGCCGATGCCGTAGCCCTGATCGCGCACGCTGCAGCGCGCCGTATCGCCTTGGGCGGAAACCGACACCAGCACCGTCGTGTCCGGCGGGCTGTACTTTACCGCATTGTTGCCAAGATTCACGATCGCGCGCAGCAGCAAGCCGCGCTCGGCGCGCACCGGCACGGCGCCGCTTGCCGCCAAATCGATGCGGATGGATTTCGCCGCAGCCTGCGCGCGTATTGCCTCGACCGCCTCGTGCGCAATCTCGCCCAGCTCGCAATCGGCAAGACGGTAGGCTTGGGTTTCGACGCGCGATAGCTGCACGAACTGTTCCGCCAGATCGATGGTCGAGCGCGCGTAGGCGTCGATCTTTGCGAGAGCCTGTGCGGCCGGATAAGTTTTCGGATCGAGGCCGTGCAGTTCGACTACCGCGAGGATCGATGCCTGCGGCGAGCGTATGTCATGGCTGAGGAATGCGAGCGCTTCATCGCGCCGGCGCTGCGCTTCGCGGATCTCCGAGAGGTCCACCAGCGTGACGATCAGGCCGGCGCGTTCGCCCTGGCTGTCCACCGATGGCGCGGCCTCCAGCAGCAGGCTGCGGGCCCGGTTATCCGTGAATTCGATTTTTGCGCGGTCCCGCTCGCCGAGCGAGCGCCGCGCTTCTTCCCAGGGCGAATCCCGCTCCGCCGGCGCCAGCTGCAGGAACATGGCCGCCAGCGCCTGTCCGCGCAATTCGCCGGTTTGCGCGCCGAACACGCGTTCGGCGATCCGGTTCGCGATCAGCACGCGCTCGTCGGGGCCCGCAACCAGCGCCGCTATGGGCAGGCTGTCGAGGCTGCCGGCAATGAAACGGCGTGCTTCGCGCAGGCGGTCCGCCGCGTTGCGCACCGCTCCGATCTGGCGGCCGAGCACGTCGGAGAAGCGCGCGCTGGGCGGTGCTGCGGCCTGCGGCACGATCGCGGGCTCGTGCTCCAGCTGCTCGAACTGGCTGCCGAGAAAGCGCACCACGGCTTCGAGCCTGCGCCAGCTCCACAGCGGGTACGCCGCAATCAGAATCAGCGCTGCAGCAGCGGGCGGAAACCAGACCTGCGCATAGGCAAGCAGTGCCGCCGAGGCGGCGAGTGTCGCGGCGAGCAGCCCGGCCACCAGTATCAGCAGCAGGCGCGGCCCGAGCAATACAAAACCCGCCAGCGCAGCGCCCACGGGAATCAGGGTGAACAGCGCGCTCGCAGCCGGAGACGCAAACACCGTGGCGCGCCCGCGCAACAGGGAATTCAATGCCTGTGCATGCACTTCGACGCCCGGCATCAGTTCGGAGTGTCCGGTCATCGGCGTGGGATAGGCGTCGCCCAATCCGGTGGCCGTGGCGCCGACGAGCACGTATTTTCCGGCGAGCGCTGCGCTCCCCTGTGCGTGTGTGAGCAGCGCCAATGCGGGCACGCGCTTGATCGTGCCCGGCGGGCCGGCAAAGTCGATGTGCACCTGGTAGTCGCGCAACCAGTCGTCCGGGTCTGTCTTGCCCGGCGGCCTGCGCTCTCCGGGGAGCGGGTCTTGCCTGAGCGCCGCCGCGCCCAGAGCGAGGCTGAATGCCGGCCATTGGGTGCCGGAAAATCCTTCGCGCAAAAACACGCTGCGAACTGCGCCGTCGGAATCCGGTTCCACCAGCGCGTGTGCCAGGCGCACGCCCGCATCGAGGAAGGGTTGCGCCGGAGTAAGAATCTGCGGC
>JAKAIH010000430.1 GCA_021825225.1 Pseudomonadota bacterium | reverse complement strand
CGCTTTCGAGGAGAGTTCGAAGCGCATCGTGGCCAATGCCGAAAGCTTCGGCTGGAAGCTCCGCGAATTGCGGCGAAAGAAACTGTTCTTCATGGACGCGCAACCCCTGCCCGACCTGGTCCAGTCGGGCGATTTCGATCTCGGCGGGATGCTGGCGGCGCTCGAGCTCAAGGCCCGGGAAATAGGGGCGCGGCGCATCGTGTTCGATGCCCTGGATGTGGTATTGGCGCTGCTGCCCGACCTGGCGGCGGAAAGGCGCGAGATCTACCGACTGCATGCGTGGTTATTGGCGCGCGAACTGACCGGTATCGTCACCCTGAAGTCCGGCGCGGATGAAACCAACTCGATCAGCCAGCAGCCGTTCGGCTTCATGCAATTCATGGTGGACTGCGCCGTGATCCTCAACCACAGCGTGGTGCTGGGCGTGTCGCAACGCAGCCTGCGCGTGCAGAAGTATCGCGGCTCCAGCTTTGACGAGAACGAATCGTCGTTCCTGATCGGCAGCTGCGGATTCGAGGTCGCCGTCGCGAATACGCTGAGCCGCGCCGACTTCAAGGTGAGCAACGAGCGCATTTCCAGCGGCATCGAGCGGCTCGATACCATGCTCGGCGGCGGCTACTACCGCGGCGCCAGCGTGCTGATCACCGGCTTCTCCGGCACGGCCAAGACGACCCTGAGCGGCGCCTTCGCCGAGGCGGCCTGCCGGCGCGGCGAGCGCACCTTGTTCGTCTGTTTCGACACCAATCGCACCGAGGTGATGCGCAACCTGCTCTCGGTGGGTATCCGGCTGGAGCGTTACGTCAGAAACGGGTGCCTGCGCCTGGCTTCGGCCCGAACTATCGCCGGCAGCGCGGAGACCTACCTGGTACGCATCAAGGCGCTGGCACAGGAGCATGGCGCACGTTGCGTTGTGATCGATCCGGTGTCCGCCTGGTCCAAATCCGGCAGCGATTTGACCGCATACAGCGTGGCGGACCGCTTGATCGACTGGTCCAAGGGCGAGGGCACCACCCTGATCTGCACCAGCCTGCTCGACGAGATGTCCGGCCAGGCGGAAGGCGGTTCGCCGCTGCAGATCTCGACAGTCGTGGACACCTGGATTCACCTCAACTACCTGGTGCAGGCCGGGGAGCGCAACCGGGGCTTGTCCATCGTCAAGTCGCGCGGCACGGCGCATTCGAACCAGGTGCGCGAGCTGATCCTGAGCGATGCGGGCGTGACGCTGGCCGACACCTACACCGCGGGCGGCGAGGTGCTGATGGGCACGCTGCGCTGGGAAAAGGAACGCGCCGAGCGGGCGATGCACGAGGCTGCCGAAGTCGCCGCGAAGCTCAAGAGCGTCAAACTCAACGCCGAGCAGGCCGAGCTCGAGGTGCGCCTGAAGTCGCTGCAAACCGAACTGGCGGCGAAGCAGGCGGAGAAGGCCTTGCTGGTCCGCACCACGCAAAGCGACAAGGGCGAGTTGTCGCGCGGCCGCACCGAGATCAAGGAGTTGCGCGGGGCCGATGCGGCGATTCCGCGACGCAAGCCGAGCCCGTCATGAGCCGGCGCGCCATGTTCAAGTTCCGGCTCTATGTCGCAGGCGACGCACCCAACTCCGCGCAGGCGATTGCGAACCTTGCCGCCTTCTGTCTGGCGCATCTGCAAGACCAGTACGAGATCGAAGTCGTCGACGTGTTCCGGGAACCCAAACGCGCGCTGACAGAAGGCATTTTCATGACGCCGACCCTGGTCGTGCTCGCGCCGCCCCCGGTCCGCAGGATCGTCGGCACGCTCAGCCATACGCGCACCCTGTTGCTGGCTTTGGGACTGGTAGCTGCCGCTCCATGAACCCGGTCGAATCACCGCAGCCGCGGGACGCGAATGAGGAAATCGCCGCGTTGATCGATACGCTGCACCGGACCGGGCAACGGCTGGAGGAACTGACCGCAGGCGAAGTGGACGCGGTGGCGGACCGCGACGGCCGCCCGTTCATGTTGCAGCACGCCCAGGAACAGTTGCGTGTCAGCGAGGCTGCCAAGCGTGCGGCCATCCTCGATGCACTGCCCGCAAATATCGCCTTGCTCGATACCCAGGGGCGCATCACCGCGGCAAACGAGGCGTGGCGCCGATTTGCCGAAGCGAACGCGATCCATGTTCCGGGATACGGCATCGGCCTCAATTACCTCGCGGTTTGCGACAGCGCACGCGGCGAGGGCGCGTCCGAGGCGCAGCAGGCGGCCGCAGGCATTCGTTCCGTGCTGGCTGGCTCAGCCAGGAACTTTTCGCTCGAATATCCCTGTCACTCTCCCACGGAACAGCGCTGGTTCCTGATGACCGTGACACCACTGACTGATGACCATCCGAATGGCGTCGTCGTCATGCACCTCAACATCATCGAGCGCAAGCGTGCCGAGGACGCGTTGCGCGAGAGCGAGGCGCGCTTTCGCGCCCTGACCGCGATGTCTTCCGATTTCTACTGGGAGAGCGATACCGAGCACCGGCTCACGGCGCGCGCCTCGGCGAACAAGAAGCTGAGCACAGTCTCGGCATTCCAGCGCGGCGCCCAGATCGGCGAGCGCCGCTGGGACATTCCGCACCTTTCGCCCGGCGCAGCCGGCTGGCAGGCGCACCAGGCCGTCCTCGACGCGCATCTTCCATTCCGCAATTTCGAGCTGTCGCGACTCGGGGCCGACGGCGCAGAACGCCATATTTCGATCAGCGGCGACCCTGTGTTCGATGCCTCAGGCGCATTCCAGGGCTACCGCGGGGTCGGTACGGACATCACCCAGCGCAAGCAAGCGGAACACGATCTGCGCGATAGCGAATTGCGCTTCCGGCAGATGGCGGAAAACATCCGCGACGTGTTCTTTCTTCTCGAAGTGGACGGCAAGCGCGTCTTGTACGCCAGCCCGGCCTACGAAGAGATCTGGGGCCGCACGCGCGCAAGCCTGTACGCGCATGCGGAATCGTGGCTCGATGCCATACACCCGGATGACCGGGCATCGGCCGAAGAGCAATACCAGCAAGGGCTGTCTGTGGGGAAAGCCGCGTTCGCGTTCCGAATAGCGCGCCCGGACGGATCGATTCGCCGGGTCGAGGTCAACGCCTTTCCGGTCCGCGACGACGCCGGCAAGATCATTCGCATCGCAGGTGTTGCCGCGGATATCACTGAACGCACGCGGGCGCTGGAGGCGACACGCCAGCTCACCGAGCGGCTCACGACCACGCTCGAGAGCATCACGGATGCGTTTTTCACCGTGGACCGGGAGTGGCGGTTCACCTTCCTCAACCGCGAGGCGGAGAGGCTGCTCCAACGCACGCGCGCGGAACTGACCGGCCAAGACTTCTGGACCGAGTTCCCCGGCACCATCGGCTCGGGCGTCGAGCGCGAATACCGCC
>JAKAIH010000429.1 GCA_021825225.1 Pseudomonadota bacterium | reverse complement strand
GACCTCGACTGGAACCTGCCAAGCGGCTTCGTCAAACCCTTCTCCGATGCCATGGTGAAGCTGGAAAAAGGCAAGTTCACGGAAACGCCGGTGCAGTCGCAGTTCGGCTGGCATGTGATCCAGCTCGAGGACGTACGTCCGGCGAAATTCCCCGATTTCGAACAAGTCAAACCCAAGCTGCAGCAGCGCTTGCAGGAAACCATGTTCGAAAAGGCGGTCAACGAGCTGCGCGCCAAGGCCAAGGTCGAGTAATCCGGCAATAGATCGCCGCGGTACGACGGGGGCGCAAGCCCCCGTTGCCATTTTTCAGCCAACAAAAGCGACCCCATGGCCCTCAAGGCAACCATTTTCAAAGCCGAACTGCAGATCGCCGACATGGATCGCAACTACTACCACGATCATGCGCTTACCATCGCCCGCCATCCGTCGGAGACGGACGAGCGCATGATGGTACGCCTGCTCGCCTACGCCCTGAACGCCGATGAGGCCTTGGTGTTCGGCAAGGGGCTGAGCGCAGACGATGAGCCCGATTTGTGGCGCAAGGACCTGACCGGCGCCATCGAGCTCTGGATCGAGGTCGGCCAACCCGACGAGAAACGCATACGCCGGGCCTGCGGCCGCGCGCGCCAGGTGATGGTCTACAGCTACGGTCAAGGCGCTGCGGTGTGGTGGAATCAGAACCACGGCAAACTGGGGCGCAACCGGAACCTGGGCGTGGTTTCAGTGCCCGCAGTCGCCAGCCAGGCGCTGGCACAGCTGGCGCAGCGCACCATGCAGCTGCATTGCACCATACAGGATCAGCAGGTATGGCTGGGCAACGCAGAGCACAGGGTGCAGGTGGACCCCGAGATCGTTCTGGCTAATCCTGCGCGCTGACCTGGCTTTCCAGGCCGCTCTTCAGCAATTCGGCCACCAGTTCGTTCATTCCGCTCCGGCGCGCCTCGGCCAGCGCGCGCAACTGCCGCACCAGCTCGGCGTCGAGCTTCACCGCAAACGGCACCAGGCCCAGCGCCTGGTCCAGCTTGCGCTGTTCGCGCCGATCCAGGACGCTGCCAGCGTCCTGGCCAAAGCGGCCGGGCGTGCCCGATCGTTTCACCGCACTGTTGATTTTCAAGCCCTTGTTCTTTTCCAGATCGGTCTTCTTCATGTTCGCATACCTCTGTTGCGCAGAGGGCGGATTCTACGCAGTCCTGGGGCATTGCGCTGGCCGCGCATCCGCCCTGCACTATTTGACCCAGATCAAAGCCGCTATGGCGCATGACCTCTACAGTACTCACCCTATGCGATTCGACAAGCACCCCGTAAGCCGAGCCTGAACGTGCCTATTCCTGAACTGGTCTGCCCGGCAGGCAACCTGCCCTCGCTCAAGACGGCCATCGACAACGGCGCCGACTGGGTCTACATGGGCCTCAAGGACGAAACCAACGCGCGCAATTTCGCCGGCCTCAATTTCGATGCCAAAAGCGCGAGCGAAGGCCTGCGCTACGCCCATGCCGCCGGCGCGAAAATGCTGCTCGCGATCAACACCTACCCGCAGGGGCAGGCATCAAAGCGCTGGCAGCGCGCCATCGACGAGGCCGCCGGCCTCGGCATCGACGCGGTGATCCTGGCCGATGCAGGGCTGATGCGCTACGCCGCCGGGCGCCATCCCGATTTGCGCCTGCACCTGTCGGTACAGACCTCGGCTACCAATTACGAGGCGATCAATTTCTACCAGGAGCGCTTCGGCATTTCGCGTGCGGTGCTGCCGCGCGTGCTGTCGCTGGCCCAGGTCGCGGACGTGATCAAGAATACGTCGGTGCCGATCGAGGTGTTCGGTTTCGGCAGCCTGTGCGTGATGGTCGAAGGGCGCTGCGCACTGTCCTCCTATGTCACCGGCGAATCGCCCAATACGCGCGGCGTGTGCTCGCCGGCCAAGGCGGTGCGCTGGGAAAAGCGCGGCGAGGTCCTCGACGCCCGCCTGAACGGCGTGCTGATCGACCGCTTTGCGTCCGGCGAGAATGCGGGCTACCCGACCCTGTGCAAAGGCCGCTTCGACGTCGAGGACGAAACCTATTACGCGATCGAAGAGCCGTCCAGCCTCAACGCGATGGCGCTGCTGCCGGAATTGGCGAAGATCGGCGTTGCGGCGATCAAGATCGAAGGGCGCCAGCGCAGCCCGGCCTATGTCGCTGCGGTGACGCGCATCTGGCGCGCCGCGATCGACAGCTACGCCAGGAACCCGGAGCGCTTTTCGGTCCAGCCCGACTGGGCCAGCGGCCTCGCGCGCGTGGCCGAAGGCCAGCAGCATACGCTCGGCGCCTATCACCGCAAGTGGAAATAGATGCACATTACGCCACGAGGGGATATCTCCCCTCGTGCTCCCCTAAATCAGGCGCCATTTCGATAATGACGAAATGGCGGTCACGACTATGAAACTCAGCCTGGGCCCGGTGCTGTATTACTGGACGCGCGAAGCGCTGCTGGAGTTCTACGCCGGCATTGCGAACTCCGGCGTGGATATCGTCTACCTCGGCGAGGTGGTGTGCTCGCGCCGGCACAATCTGCGCCTGGACGACTGGCTCGGCCTCGCGCGCGACTTGAGCGCGAGCGGCAAGGAGGTGGTGCTGTCCTCGCAGGCCCTGATCGAATCCGAATCGGACCTGAAGACCCTGCGCCGCATCGCCGCCAACGGCGATTTCAGCGTCGAAGCCAATGAAATGGGTGCGGTGCGCCTGCTTACCGGCCGCGTGCCTTTCATCGCCGGTCCGCACCTGAACATCTACAACAACGAAACCCTGGCCTGGTTCGCCGAACTCGGCGCGAGCCGCTTCGTGCTGCCGCTGGAGCTGTCGCGCGATACGCTGCGCGAACTGCAGGCGGCGCGCCCGGCCGGCATGCAGACCGAAGTATTCGCCTACGGCCGCATGCCGCTCGCGTTCTCCGCGCGCTGCTTCACCGCGCGCCACCACAACCTGCCCAAGGACGACTGCCAGTTCCGCTGTCTGGACGACGCCGACGGCCTCGCGCTGCGCACGCGCGACAAGGACGAGTTCCTGACCCTGAACGGCATTCAAACGCAATCGGCGCTGGTGTACGACCTGTCGGAATCGATCGAGGAACTGCGCGCTCTCAAGGTCGATGTGCTGCGCCTGTCGCCGCAGTCGAAGAACATGCCGGCCATCATCGAGAGTTTCCGCGAGCGCTGCGCCGGACGTCCCGGCGCCTCGCTCGACGGCCTGCGCGTCGCCCCGCCCTGCAACGGCTATTGGCTGGGCGTCCCCGGCATGGAATACCGCACGTGAACGCGAACTCTGCGCCACCCGCGCCGCAACTGCCCGCCCTGTTCGCGAGCGTGATCGGCCGCCTGCCGCAATGGCCGCCGTCGACCGTGCTGTGCGCGGGAC
>JAKAIH010000428.1 GCA_021825225.1 Pseudomonadota bacterium | reverse complement strand
CGGATAAAAAGCGCATCCGCACAGAAAACACGGTTATTGTTAACCCCGAACAGGCTGCGGGGGTTTATACAAGATCGTCAATTGTGCGCGGATGTGCTTTTCATCCGCGCACAATTGACGATCCGCGCGGACGGGCCGCCGTCCGCGCAAGCCCAATAGACACTTCGTTCCATGAAACTCGCCCTCAAAATCGACGTCGACACCTACCGCGGCACGCGTGAGGGCGTGCCGCGTCTGGTCGAAGTCCTGCATAAGCACCAGGCCGGCGCGACCTTCCTGTTCAGCCTGGGACCGGATCATACCGGGCGCGCGATCAAGCGCGCCTTCCGTCCGGGCTTCCTGAAGAAGGTATCACGCACCTCGGTGCTCGAGCACTACGGCCTCAAGACCCTGCTCTACGGCACGCTGCTGCCAGGCCCCGACATCGGCAGGCGCTGCGCCGACATCCTGCGCGCCACACGCGATGCGGGCTTCGAGGTCGGCATCCATACCTGGGATCACGTGAAATGGCAGGACCATGTGGCGCAGCGCGGCGAGCGCTGGACCGGCGAGGAAATGGGGGCGGCCTACCTGCGCTTCTCGGAGATTTTCGGCGAGCCCGCGCGCACCCATGGCGCTGCCGGCTGGCAGATGAACCTGCACGCGCTGCGCCTGACCCAGCACCTGGGCTTCGACTACTGCTCGGACACGCGCGGCCGCTGCCCGTTCATCCCGGTCTACCGCGGCGAGATCGTCGCCTGCCCGCAACTGCCCACCACGCTTCCTACCCTGGACGAACTGATCGGCATCGACGGACTCACTGCGGACAATGTCGCCGCGCACCTGCTCAAGCTTTCGCAGAACCCGCCGCCCAGCGGCCACGTCTACACCCTGCATGCCGAGCTCGAGGGCATGAAGCTCATGCCGGTATTCGAGACCCTGCTCGCGGGCTGGAAAGCCATGGGCTATGAACTGGTGCCCACACGCGAGCTGTTCTCCGCGCTCAAGGTACAGAGCCTGCCCCGGCACGAGCTGGTCATGGGCGAAGTCCCCGGTCGGTCCGGCTCACTGGCCCTGCAGGGCAAGGAATTTCTCGCATGAGCCCGGCGTGCTGTCCCGAGGGGCGCATTTTTGATACGGCCTTGGCGAAAAGCGACAAGCCAGCCCGATGAGCGCGCTGTTCCCCGGTTTCGAGCGCAAACGCATCCACGTCAGCGGCGCCAGCATCAACCTCGTGCATGGCGGCCGCGGCCCGGCGCTGCTGTTGCTGCACGGCTATCCGCAGACCCATTGCATCTGGCACCAGGTCGCGCCGCGCCTGGCGAAAGATTTCACCGTGGTGGCCGCGGATCTGCGCGGTTACGGCGATTCGTCCAAGCCGTCCGGCCTGCCCGACCACAGCAATTATTCAAAGCGCGCCATGGCGCTGGATCAGGCCGAGCTGATGCAGGCCCTCGGCCACGACAGCTTCTTCCTCGTCGGCCACGACCGGGGCGCCCGCGTCGCGCACCGGCTCGCGCTCGATCATCCGCAACGGGTGAAAAAGCTCGCCGTGCTCGACATCTGTCCGACCAGGGCCATGTACGCGCACACCGACCACGCGTTCGCCAAGTCCTACTTCCACTGGTTCTTCCTGATCCAGCCCGCGCCCTTTCCGGAAAAGCTGATCGGCGCCGATGCGGAATTCTTCATCAAATACCAGATGGGCCGGCGCCACGGCGGTCTGCAGGTATTCGCTGCCGCGGCCATGGCGGAGTATGTGCGCTGCTTTTCCGACCCGGCCACCATCCACGCCAGCTGCGAAGACTACCGCGCAGCAGAGTCCATCGACCTCGCGCACGACGCCGCCGACAGCGGGAAGAAAATCGAGTGTCCGCTGCTCGCGCTGTGGGGGAAGCACGGCGTCATCGAACAGCAGTTCGACTGCCTCGCCGAATGGCGCGCGGTCGCGCGCGAGGTGCGCGGCCAGGCCCTGGACTGCGGCCACTATCTGCCCGAGGAGCAGCCGCGGGAAGTCGCGCAGCAACTGGAAAACTTTCTTTGCTGAAACACTTGCGATCAAGGTTGCGTTCCCAAGCCGATTCATCAACAATATTGCCGACAGTCACCAATGGGTCTGCCCGATAATGGAAAAGAAAGTCGAGGATTTTTCCCTGCCCTGCACCGGCGGCAGGACCTTCCGCCTGTCCGCGGCCGAAGACAAGTTCCTGGTGCTGTATTTCTACCCGAAGGACAACACCCCGGGCTGCACCACCGAGGGCCTGCAGTTCCGCGAGCTGCACCCGCAGTTCCGCAAACTCGGCGGCGGCATCTACGGCATCTCGCGCGACAGCCTCAGGTCGCATGAAGGCTTCAAGGCGAAACACGGCTTTCCGTTCGAGCTGCTCGCCGATACCGAAGAGACAGCGTGCAACCGGTTCGGGGTGATCAAGATGAAGAACATGTACGGCAAGCAGGTGCGCGGCATCGAGCGCAGCACCTTCGTTGTCGATCGCCACGGCGCCGTTCTGCGCGAGTGGCGCGGCGTCAAGGTTCCCGGTCATGTACAGGAGGTACTCGATTTTGCTAAAACCCTATGACAACAGCGCGGCATTCCATGAAAATGCCGACGATCCTCCCATGACCAAGCGCAAGCATCGCCCCGAATCCGGCAAATCCCTGACCAAACTTTTCGTGCTCGACACCAATGTGCTGATGCACGATCCCACCAGCCTGTTCCGCTTCGAGGAGCACGACGTGTTCCTGCCGATCATGACGCTGGAGGAACTCGACGGGCACAAGAAGGGCCTGTCCGAAGTCGCGCGCAATGCGCGCCAGGCGAGCCGCTACCTCGACGAAATCGTCAGCAGCGTCGCCGGCAGGATCGACGCGGGCATTGCGCTCAAGCGCCACAAGGCGGATTTCTCCACCGGCAAGCTGTTCCTGCAGACGCAGGCGCTGGACAGTGCGCTGCCGGAGTCGCTCGCCATGGGCAAGGCGGACAATCACATTATCGGCGTGGTGATGGCGCTGCAGCGGCAGCAGCCGCAGCGGCAGGTCATCCTGGTGTCCAAGGACATCAACATGCGCATCAAGGCGCGCGCGCTCGGGCTCGCCGCCGAGGACTACTTCAACGACAAGGTGCTCGAGGACATCGACCGGCTCTACACCGGGGTGCGCGAGCTGCCGGCGGACTTCTGGGAACTGCATGCGAAGGACATCGAGTCCTGGAAGAAGGAAGGGCGGACCTACTACCGCGTCAAGGGACCGCTGTGCCAGCACCTGCTGGTGAACGAATTCGTCTGCCAGGAGGGCGAGCGTCCGCTGCACGCCATCGTGCGCGAGCAGAGCGGGCGCAGCGCGGTGCTGGAAACCATCAAGGACTATTCGCACCAGAAAAACAACGTCTGGGGCATCACCGCGCGCAACCG
>JAKAIH010000427.1 GCA_021825225.1 Pseudomonadota bacterium | reverse complement strand
GCAGATGACCGCGGACGGGCGCGCGCTGATGGCGCGGCCGAGCATGATCCTGCTCGACGAGCCGTCGATGGGCCTCGCGCCGCAGATCGTCGAGGAAATTTTCGAGATCGTGAAAAGCCTGAACCAGAAGGAGGGCGTGAGCTTCCTGCTGGCGGAGCAGAACACCATGGTGGCGCTGCGCTACGCCGATTACGGCTACATCCTCGAGAACGGGCGCGTAGTCATGGATGGCGTCGCCGCGGATCTCGCCGCCAACGAGGACGTGAAGGAATTCTATCTGGGCATATCCAGCGGCGGGCGCAAGAGCTTTTCCGACGTCAAACACTACAAGCGGCGCAAGCGCTGGCTTGCCTGAGGTCCGCGCAGCGCCGCAGACGAGCGGGGCCGGATTTGGGTTTAAGGGAATTTTGGACATGACTGAGTACTACGACGCGCTCGAGACGCGCGACCCGGCGGAGCGCGAGCGCGCGCTGCTCGCCGCGCTGCCTGGCCAGATCGCACACGCACAGAAACATGCGCCGGGCTTCGCCCGCATCCTCGCCGGAGTCGATGCGCGATCGGTCAGCACGCGCGCGGCCCTGGCGCGCCTGCCGGTGACGCGCAAGTCCGATCTGTCCGAGCTGCAGAAGCAGGAGCCGCCGCTGGGCGGACTGAATGCGACCCCGCTGAACAAGCTGGCGAAAATATTCGTTTCGCCCGGGCCGGTTTACGAACCCGAGGGCAGCGGGCCCGATTGGTGGCGCTCGGCGCGCAGCCTGTTCGCAGCCGGCTTTCGCGCGGGCGATCTGGTGATCAACACCTTCGCCTATCACTTCACGCCGGCGGGTTCAATGATGGAATGCGGTGCGCGTGCTCTGGGCTGCACCGTGGTCCCGGGCGGCATCGGCCAGACCGAAATGCAGGTTTCGACCATCGCCGATTTGCGCATCGGCGGATTCGTCGGCACGCCGTCCTTTCTCAAGCTGATCGTGGACAAGGCCGACGAAGTCAAAGCTGATATCAGCTGCCTGAAACGAGCCATGGTCGGAGGCGAATACCTGCCGCCGGCGCTGAGGAAATCCCTGGGCGAGCGCGGCATCCGCGTGATGCAGTCCTACGCCACCGCCGATCTCGGCCTGCTCGCCTACGAATCGGTGCTGTCCGACGGCAGCATCACCGAGGGCATGATTCTCGACGAAGGCCTGCTGCTCGAAATCGTGCGCCCGGGCAGCGGCGACCCGGTGGCGCCGGGCGAAGTGGGCGAAGTGGTGATCACCACGTTCAATCCCGACTATCCGCTGGTGCGCTTCGGCACCGGTGACCTCTCTGCCGTACTGCCGGGCATCAGCCCCTGCGGCCGCACCAACGTGCGCATCAAAGGCTGGATGGGGCGCGCCGACCAGACCACCAAAGTGCGCGGCATGTTCGTCACGCCGAAACAGGTGAACGAGATCGTGCGGCGCAATCCGGCGATAATCAAGGCGCGCCTGGTGGTCGCGGGCGAGACCGGTGAACATAGCATGACGCTCAGGTGCGAGCTTGCGCACGAGGTCGCCGGTCTGCAGGATTTGCTCGTCGCATCGATCCGTGAGGTGACCAAGCTGCGCGGGGACATCGAATTCGTACCGAAGGGCAGCCTGCCCAACGACGGCAAGGTCATCGACGATACGCGCAAGTACGATTGACGCCACGATAAGCGCCTGGAAGGAGTCGCCGCCCAAAATATAGGGGTGGTGCATCGCGTGCGTCACGCTGAATCGAAGCGCATGTGGGAGCGACCAGTTTGCTCCTGAGCCCCTGAGCGCTAACCCCTGGCTTCCCCGCCTTCATGCGCGGAGTGCGCAGCCATTGTTGGATGGTAAAAATATCTACACTTGCATCATTGTACTTGATGCGAAAAATAGAACTTGCTTTTACGATAATTTCTTCATAATATAGGCAGCATTGTGATTGACGCAAAACAATGTGCAGCCAAAATCTTGGCTGAGTTCCGTGTTGGCTACCCATTTCGTGGCGCAATAACACCGGTCGCCAGTGGCTCGGTGGCCGTCGTCCAGATGAAGGATGTTTCCGCCACAGATGCGCCGAACTGGAACGCAGTCGTGCGCACGGAACTGCCTGGGCGACGGGAGCCCGATTGGCTTAGGCCGGGTGACATCTTGTTCGTGGCGCGCGGCAACCGTTACCACGCCGTGGTATTGGAATCAGTACCAAGCAAGTCAGTTTGCGGACCCCATCTCTCCCACCTGCGTCTAAAGCGAGATGATGCGGTGCTACCCGCGTTCCTCGCGTGGCAAATCAATCAGCCACCGATTCAGCGTCTTCTACGCCGAGCTGCAGAAGGGTCGAACCAATTGAGCATTCGCCGTGCAGAGATCGAAGCGCTGCCGATCAGCGTTCCTTCCCTGGTGATTCAGGAACAAGTTCTGCGTATGGCGCAGGCCGCTGCGCGCGAACGCGACTTGCTCAATCAACTCATCATCAATCGGGAGCGGCAACTGAGCGCTATGGCTTTTGCGCTGGCTGAGGCCGCGGACCGCTCCAATACTTCCAATACCTAAGAATATCTATATCAAGGCACCGAACCCATGACCGACCACTCCCCGATCAATCAGGACGACATCGACGCTGCCGTCTGGGCCGCCTGCGACACCTTTCGCGGCACTGTCGATCCGAGCATCTACAAGGACTACGTCCTCACCATGCTCTTTCTCAAATACGTGTCGGATGTGTGGCAGGACCACTACGACCAGTACAAGAAACAGTACGGCGACCATCCCGAGCTAATCGAGGAAATGCTCAAGAACGAGCGCTTCGTGCTGCCGACGGGCGCGGACTTCTATTCCCTGCACAAGCAGCGGCACGCGCCCGGCAACGGCGAGCGCATCGACAAGGCGCTGCATGCGATCGAAGACGCCAATATCGGCAAGCTGCGCGACGTGTTCCAGGACATCAGCTTCAACTCCACCAAGCTCGGCGACGAGCAGCAGAAGAACGACATCCTGCGTCACCTATTGGAGGACTTCGCCAAGCCCGCGCTAAACCTGCGCCCCAGCCGCATCGGCACGCTCGACATCATCGGCAACGCCTACGAATTCCTGATCAAGAACTTCGCCTCCACCAGCGGCAAAAAAGCGGGCGAGTTCTACACCCCGCCCGAAGTGTCTTCGCTGATGGCGCGGCTGATGGACCCGAAGGAGGGCGAGGAAATCTGCGATCCGACCTGCGGTTCGGCCTCGCTCTTGATGAAGTGCGGCCGCCTGATCCGCGAGCGCTACGGTTCGCGCAAGTACGCGCTGTTCGGCCAGGAAGCAATCGGCAGCACCTGGGCGCTCGCCAAGATGAATCTCTTCTTGCACGGCGAAGACAACTTCCGCATCGAGTGGGGTGACACCATCCGCAACCCCAAGCTGCTCGAC
>JAKAIH010000426.1 GCA_021825225.1 Pseudomonadota bacterium | reverse complement strand
TTCCGATCTATCACCATGCGATCCTGGGCGCTGAACCCGCTGATGTCCCCGCCACTGGCGTGCCCCTTCGCATTGAGCGAGACCACGCCATCGAGCGTGGACACGAAATTGCTGAATACATGCGGATACGGGCGCGGCAGCGCCATGCGCAGGCGTCCGTACAGGCGCGCCAGCCGCGGGGGCAGCGGCAACAAGGCGCCGCGCTTTGTTTCAATAAGCGTCGCGAGCGAGGCGAGAGCAGCGGGTTCGATCCGGGGCATGGTGTCAGTCGCCGTACATTTAAGGATCAGCCGTCCCGCCTACAGGTCGGCCAGCTTCAACTCCTTTCCGTTGTCCGTGAGCTTCTTGCCCGGGGGCAGCGTCAGGTAAGGTCCGGCTTCTTCAGCTGTGAGGCCGTACGCGAAACTCATCCCGCCTCGGCTGAAGCTGCCGGTACCGTAGCCGCGCAACACGCTCAAGCGCTGGAAATGAAATGTGGCGGTGGCGCCATCGCTGCAAAGCATCTGCCCCGCGCCGCCCGAAAGGGCATTGGAGGTGAACTGTCCTTGGCACGTAAGTTCAGGGTGCTTTTGCGAATGAATGGCGAGCGTCCCCGCTCCGTTCAAATGGCCTTCGGCCTCACCCACGAACAGGTCATCGGCCAGTATCGCAATGACCATGCCCGTCGATGAAAGCAGCCCTGCATGCGCCAGGGTTTCCGAGACCGCTGCTCCGGCGCAGGCCACAAGAACCGTAATCAGTAATTTACGCATTGAAGCCGATCTCAATCAAACATTGCCCGACGAAGCAGACCTGCGGCAGTTGCAGGCCGTCTACCGCTACGTCGATTATGGCCCTGCCTCCAGGTTGCCCTGTGCGTTGGCGCACAGAACCTGGAATGACTGCGATGGCTTACACACTGGTCGACCTGCGCCATCCGACCTGGGGCGCAGATATTCCATGCGTTGAGCACCACCTGCCGGTCCGATAAATTCGCTACTCCTCGGTATGGTGATTGATTAAAGCGCGGCGCCAGGGAAAATCCTGGGTCGGAACATCGAGACGAGGCTCACGCAGCTGCCGCGGGACGCGCTATGGCCCGGGCTTTGGATGGCGCCAGCGTTCCGCCCTCATCCTCCCAAGTGCGCAATTCCTTCTTATACTGCCGGCTCTCGACCTGGCGCGTATGGCGGCCGAGGGCATAAGCGGCGGCGACGCATCCGGCCATCGCCAACAAAAGATAGAAGAATCTGTTGCGGATCATGATGTTCTCGTTTGTGTGGCTCAGCAAGCGCGACCAGGCGCGTTGACCACGTCAATTTCGCCCACGAAGCGCAAGCTGAATGACTCAAGCTCCGCAAGTACCTTGGCGATCTGCTGGAAATAAGGTTCGAAAGATTCAGTTGCCAGATCTTCCGCGATGGCTTGCCTGCGCGAACGGCCTTTGCACTCCAGCTTGGCCCCGTCTTGCATCAGCGCGCCAACATTCCCACTGCCTGCCAGAAGGGCATACGTAGAGCGAATAAGCCGATTTCGAAGCACCCCGATGTCGAGGCACTGTTCCATCAATTGGTGAAACCGCGTCTTGGCCTCCACGTCCGGCTCGCGCAGCCGATCAATATAGAGGGAAAACATTGCGTCGATTGATTCAACGAGCCGGGGATACTCCGTCTCCACCGGCAGGAGTTCGACGGCGTAATCTTCATCGGCGATTACCCTTATGAATTCGATCAGCGAATTCTCCAGCCCCTGGAACAGCATCACAAATTTCCCGAGTTGCCGATAGTGCGCACTTTCCGTCATTTGTTGTGAGCCCCAACAGTATTTATGCGGACAAAAGACTGCATTTCAGCCAATAACGCTGACAGCCATCGCAATTGCAATTAGATACCTCCGCCGCGGGACTTTCCGTGCGACGGCGCACATACCGTCAATGGAATGCACGCGCCTTGCGTGCGCTATCGAACATACAACTCTCGACTTAGCGCATACAGTTACCCGGCTACTCTGGATGGAGCGACGTTGTTGCGCTGCATTACCTGTGTTTGGCATTCCGCCAAGCTGCCCTTGGCGTATGGAGAAAGCCCCTATGTCTTCATCGCATGACCCCAGGCAAAACCACCTGCTTGCGTCCCTGCGCGACGTGGATTACGCGCGCCTGCTGCCGGATCTTGAATTCACTCCGATGCCGCTCGGATGGGCGGTGTACGAGGCTGGCGTGCCCATGGAGTACGTGTACTTCCCCACTACCTGCATCATCTCGCTGCTCTATGTCATGGAAAACGGCGACTCGGCGGAAATCGCGATCATCGGCAACGACGGACTGGTCGGTGTTTCCGTGTTCATGGGCGGCGACAGCGTGTCGAGCCGGGCGGTGGTACAGAACGCAGGCGATTGCTACCGCATCAAGGCGGCGCTACTGAAAAAGGAGTTCGACCGCGGCGGCAGCCTGCAACAACTGGCGCTGCGTTTCACGCAAACCCTGATTGCGCAGATGGTCCAGACGGGCGCGTGTAACCGGCACCATACGGTGGAACAGCAGCTATGCCGCTGGCTGCTGCTGAGCCTGGACCGTTTGCACGGGAACGAGGTGCTCATGACGCAGAAGCTGATGGCCAACATGCTCGGCGTGAGCCGCCCGGGCGTGACGGAGGCTACCCACAAGCTGCAAAAAGACGGCTTGATCAGCTACGGCAGCGGCCGCGTCACGGTGCTGAATCGCCCGAAACTCGAACACCGGGCATGCGAATGCTACGGTGTCGTGCGAGATGAAATCAAACGTTTATTCGCGTTTGAACTCCCCGTCCGGCTAAAGCCGGTGAGCTGAGCGCGTCAGATCCGGAAGTTGCCGGTGCCGAGGAGGCCGAACCGAACGCGACGGACAAAATCGTGTGATTCCGCCGCGCGTCGACAATGCGCCGAAAGCCGGATCGACTCCGTGCGATCCCGTACGCAGGATCGCTGATTTCGCGACCGTGCTGCTGCACGCCCTCCCCTCTTTACAATACTTTACCAAGCGGATAAATCGCGGCAACGCACGGCCACTATAGTGCAGCGTATGGACGATATCGTCCTCCACTGAAAGGAACGGAACATGGAAACGAAACCGAACAGCACGCAAGCCGAATCCGGCAATTCGCATCAGGGCGCCACGCGGCATTGCGGCGCACATGGCAAAGGACGGCGTCGCGCCGCCTTGATTTTTACGCTGGCCCTCGCATTGGCAGCAGGCCTGGCCGGCGGCTACGTCGGAAAGAGCTTTGCCCATGGCGGCCCCGGGCATTCGCGCGACGGCATGCCGACGGACCCGGCGAAGATGGACCAGCGCGTCGAGCACATGATCAATCGCCTGGCGTCCAAGGTGGATGCAAGCGCCGAGCAGAAGGAAAAGCTAGGCGCAATCGCCAAGAGCGCGGTGAAAGACC
>JAKAIH010000425.1 GCA_021825225.1 Pseudomonadota bacterium | reverse complement strand
GAAGATGCCGCATGTGTCAACGGCGGAGACAAAATGTGCCAGATGGCGGCGTAAAAGTGTACCAGTCTGGTTGATTAAAAAGGGCTGAGAAGCCCTGGTTAATTGATGCGCGGTGTAAGCCGCGCGGAGCGTAGCGGAGGGCGGCTTACACCGCGGATTGAGGCGTCAGATTTTTCTGTCGGCGTCTCCATTGGTTGATGTCTTGGCGGGGGGATTTGGCCCCTGAGCGGATCGTCGCTGGGCCTTTTTGCTGGTGGCGAGGCGATAGCTTTCACCGTTCATTTCCAGGATGTGGACATGGTGCGTGAGCCGGTCGAGCAGCGCGCCGGTCAGCCGTTCCGAGCCGAAGACCGAAGTCCATTCATCGAAGGGCAGGTTGGAAGTAATCAGCGTGGCGCCGCGCTCGTAGCGCTGGCTGAGCACCTCGAAGAACAACTCGGCACCCACCGCGGTGAAGGGCACGTAGCCCAACTCATCGACGATCAGCAGTCGGACCGCGTTGAGGTGTTTCTGCAGCGCCCGCAGGCGGCGTTCATCACGCGCCTCCATGAGCTCATGCACCAGCGCCGCCGCCGTGGTGAAGGCGACGCTGTAATTTTTCTGGCAGGCCACCAGGCCCAAGGCCAGACCGATATGGGTTTTACCGGTGCCGCTCGGGCCGAGGGCGATGCAGTTCTGGCGCGTCTCGATCCATTCGCAGCGTGCCAGTTCCAGCACCAGCGCCTTGTTGAGCGAGGGCTGCGCGGTAAAGTCGAACGTATCCAGGCTTTTGGTTTGGGGAAAGTGTGCCTGGCGGATGCGGCGCTCGATGTTGCGCCGTTCACGGTCGATGCGTTCGAGTTCGCAAAGACGCAGCAGATAGCGCGGATAATCGGCGCGATCCTGCGCTGCCTCGATCGCCACCTTGTCGTACTCGCGGGCAAACGTCGGCAGCTTCAGAGCTTTCAGGTGGTTGGCAAGCAGGATTTGCGGCGTCACGATCGTGGGTGTTTGGGCGTCCTGGGTCAGGCTCATGCGGGAATTCCTTGTGTCTCGGGGGACAGGCCGGTGCCGGCAATCAGCGCCAAGTATGCGCGCGGGTCAGTGGCGCCGACGCGGGCCACAGGCAAATACGGGTAGAGGGTCAGATCGAGCCGGGCCGGCCGGTTCTCCTGCCTGGCCAGCAGCAACATCTTCACCGCATCGAAGCTGATGGCGCCGAGGCCAAGTGCCTGCGTCACGGCCTGTTCCACCTGGTGCTGCTGAAAATTCTCCATCAGTCGCAGCACCTGGATAAACTCGCGTCGGCCGGGGGTGCCCATGCGCGCCTCCAGCAGCCGGCGCAGGCGGTGGAGGCATTCACCGAGCTGCCAGTCCTCCAGCGGGGCAGCCTGGTCCAGTGCCCCGGGCTTGCGTTCCAGCAGCGCCAGATAGTGCAGAGGGTTGTAGATAAAATCAGCAGTCTCGTAGCTGCGGGGATGAATGGCGATGATCTCGTCACGGCAGGCAATCTCGACCCGGTCGACATAACCCTTGGCCAGCACCTCCTGGTGGCCATAGCGCGTCGGCACCGAGTAATCGTTGTTGCGGTAGCGCACCAGAGATAGCGAGGAGACACGCGTCGCCACCTTATGACAGGCATCGTACGGGCTCGAGGGCAACGGCATGAACACCGCCAGATCCGCCTGCATCCGCTCGCCAATCGTGCCGGTATGGCCACGCAGAACCGCCGCACGCCGCTTACGGCAACCATCGATCAGTTGCGCGTTCAACGCATCAAAACTCGCCGCCACCGGCATCGGCGTCATGAAATTGCGCCGGAGATAGCCGACCAGCCCCTCGACCTTGCCCTTGTCATTGCCTTTGCCGGGTCGGCCGAACCGGTCCGCAAACAAATAGTGGCTTTGCAGCTCGGCAAACATGCGGCTGCGCAAACGCTTGCCGCCCTTCACGATCTTGGCGACCGCGAGCTTTGTATTGTCGTACAGGATTGACTGCGGCACACCGCCGAAATGCGCGAAAGCCGCAACATGGCCATCGCAAAATGCCTCCGCCGTCTCGGCCGGGTAGGCTTTGACGAAACCGTCATCCGAGTGCGGCAAGTCCATGCAAAAATAATGGAACCGCACCTTCCGGCCCGCGATATATGCATCCGCCTCGCCAAAATCCGCCTGGGCGTGGCCGGGCCGATGGCTCAGCGGCACGAACATCTCACGGCTCCGCAGCGTCGCCGCTGCCACATACTCCCGCACGACCGTGTAGCCGCCGGTATAGCCTTCCTCAGCCCGCAGCCGCTCAAAAATCCGCTGTGCCGTGTGCCGCTGTTTGGCATGGACGCTGCGGTCGCTCTCAAGAATGCCATCAATCCAGGCAATATGCGGCCCCAGCTTCTTTAACACCGGCCGCTCGCGCCGCCGGTAGCCAGGCGGCACCGAAAACTGCAGCATCTTGGATATCGTGTTCCGGTGAACGCCAAACCGCCGCGCCGCTTCACGGTGGCTCAAACCATCAACCATCACAGCACGTCGCACAGCCGCATAGAGTTCCACTGTAAACATCCTTCCAGCCCCCCATGCCAACAATAGGCAGGCAGGGGCTCAGCAGGACCGGTACAGTTTTGCGCCGCCATAACGCCGCAAATCACCCCGGTTCAGTGGTACACTTTTACGCCGCCATCTGGCACATTTTGTCTCCGCCGTTGACACACGACATCAGGTGCATATCCGGCACCTGGTTGAAGGGTGTCCTCAAGGCCTTTCCGTGCCGTTGATGCTGGTCGAGCATGCTGATGTTGCGGTTGCCTTTGGCACCGCGGTTTTTCTTTCCACCTTTGCTCATTACGAACATTCCCCCTTTAAGGTTCCGCCGGCTCAACTTCCGTTCGACGCCTTCGCAAATTTGTCGCGTCTGGCAGCTTGTACGCGGGCAAGATAGAGCCGGGATGAGCTTCGATAGCGAACGACAGTTATCCCGTCCTTGGGCCTCTGACGCCGCCATTCCGCTCACGGCCCGTTTGGTCGTAGAACAGCCTAACTGCTACTCGCCCATTATTGTCGTTCCGATCACAGGTTCTGGTTCTCCAAACCCGACACTCATTGCGTCCTTTGGGACGCGGGAGTTGTAGTTTCTACTACATTCAGAACTTATTTGTGGCTTAAGTTTCCTACGATCAGCCAGCCATACTTATCGAACATTGGCTCAAACTTGTTTTGTTTTACATCAGAGCGGAGTTTTGTGATTCCTTGGCAAAGCTCTTTTTGAAGACTCGGAAGATTTATAATCGTGCTCTGTTTGTAGTTCCACATAAGGCGTTGTTCATTGATGTCGTCGATTAATCGAAACCGCCAGTCAACGACCGCCCCCTTACGCTTCCACTCTGAGGCTAAACGGTAAGAGTGATGGAGTGCATTCCGAAACGCATACACCTTT
>JAKAIH010000424.1 GCA_021825225.1 Pseudomonadota bacterium | reverse complement strand
GGACTGGTTGGTGGCGACCACCACGCGAAAGCCCGCCTGCGTCAGGCGCGCGATCGCCTCCAGGCTGCCGGGGATAGGCGTCCACTCCGCCGGGCTCTTGATGTACTGGTCGCTGTCGAGGTTGATTACGCCGTCGCGGTCGAGCACAACGAGCTTCATAAAACGCGCTTTCCGGTTGCGGGCTTCATGCGGCGAGCTTGGAGATGTCGGCGACGCGGTTCATCTCGTCGCGCAGATCCTGTAGAAGCGCAAGGCGGTTCTTGCGCAACGCTCCATCGTCCACCATCACCATGACTGACTCGAAAAATGCGTCGACCGGCGCTTTCAGTACCGCGAATGCTTTCAGGTAGCCGGTGTAGTCGCCAGCCTGGAACAGAGGCGTTGCTTCTTGCGATGCATTGCGCAGCGCATCGAACAGATTGCGTTCCGCGGGGTCTTTCATTCCCTGTGCTTGGGCCTTGCTGAACGATTCACCTTTTGCTGCGGCCTGTTTCAGAATGTTGGCGACGCGTTTGTTCGCGGCGGCAAGACTCTCCGCCTCGGGCAGGCCTGCAAATGTGCGCACGGCGGCAAGTTGCTGCGGCACCTGATCAAGCCGCGCCGGATGCAGGCAGAGCACGGCCTCAATCTCGTTCGCGCTATAGCCGGCCTCGCGCAGGTAGCTGCGCAAACGTTCAAGCACGAAGATTTCGAGATCGGTATGCGCATCGCCAAGCATCCCGCGTGCAAAAACTGAAAACGCTTCATTGACGAGATCGAAGAGCGACACCCTCAATCGGGCTTCAACAAGGATTCGAATTACGCCGAGGGCGTGGCGTCGGAGCGCGAATGGGTCCTTATCACCGGTCGCTTGCTGACCGATACCGAACATGCCTGCCAGCGTTTCCAATTTGTCCGCCAGGGCAAGGGTCAGCGCCACTTCGCTCTCGGGCAGCGCATCGCCGGCAAAACGCGGTCGGTAGTGTTGTTCAATAGCAGTGGCTACGACGGCAGGCTCGCCGTCCGCAAGCGCGTAATAGCGCCCCATGGTGCCCTGCAATTCCGGAAACTCGCCAACCATATTGGTGACGAGGTCGGCCTTACCCAGCCAGGCCGCACGTTCCGCAAGCACTGCATCGGCGCCGATGGTCCTGGCTATCTTTCCTGCCAGCAACTGTACCCGTTCCGCGCGCTCCAGCTGGCTGCCGAGCTTGTTGTGATAGACCACCCGCGCGAGCTGCGGCACGCGCTCTTCCAGCCGCTGCTTGCGGTCCTGCTTGTAGAAAAAACGCGCATCCTCCAGGCGCGGTCCCACCACGCGCTGGTTGCCTTCGACGATGTTCTTCGGGTCGGCCAGGCGCATATTGCTGACGATCAGGAATCTATTGGTCAGCCTGCCGGCAGCATCGAACAGCGGAAAGTATTTCTGATTCTGCCGCATGGTCAGGATCAGGCATTCCTGCGGCACTTGCAGAAAATCGGATTCGAACTCGCCGACGTAAACGCTGGGCTGCTCGACCAGGGCGGTCACTTCGTCCAGCAGCGGGGCGACGTCGGACTCCGCTCCGAGCGTGGCGCCGAGTTCGGCCGCCTTGGCGCTTAACTGGCGCGCGATTTCGCCGCGGCGCGCGTCGAACGCGGCGATCACCTGGCCGTGCGCCGCAAGCGCCTCCTCGTAGGCATCGGCGCTCGCGATGGGGATGTCCCTGACGCCCTGGAAGCGATGGCCGTGGGTGACCCTGTCCGCTTTCAAGCCGAGAATGGAAACGTCGACGACATCGCTGCCATAGAGTGCGACGAGGCCGTGCGCCGGGCGTACGAACTGCACCGTGGTCGCGCCGTCTTTGAGCTGGTAGCTCATCACTTTGGGTATCGGCAGCTTGGCGATCGCCTCCTGCAGCGCGAGCTGCAGGCCGGCAGCCAGCGTCACCCCCGGGATAGTCTGCGTGAGGAAGGCGTATTCGCTATCGCCCTCGAGCCTGCGCTGAATCTGATCGGTCGAGGCGCCTTCCTTTTCCAGGCGCTTGGCGAGCGCCGCGCTGGGCTTGCCGTCGGCGCCGAATGCAACCTTGGACGGCATCAGCTTCTTCGATTCGGTCCGGTCCCCGGCCTTTGCGCGCACGCCGCGAATCAATACCGCCAGCCTGCGCGGCGTGGCGTAGATGCGGGTGTCTGCCGCGGCCTTGTCTATCAGCTGCGCGCGGACCAGCCCGTCCTGCAGCCGCAGGCCGAAGGCCTCGCCCAGTTGCTTCAGCGCCTTCGGCGGCAGCTCCTCGGTGAACAGCTCGATCAGCAGCGACGGGTTCATGCGTTCGTCCGCTTGCGCAGGTCCGCCTTCAGCGCAGCGACATCGATACCGAGGCGCGCGAGTTGTTCAGGCGGGCACATCGGGAAATCCTGGCGCAGGCGGGAATCGAAATACGACTGCGACACGCTGCGCGCGAGATTGCGGATGCGGCCGATATAGGCGGCGCGTTCGGTCACCGAAATGGCGCCGCGCGCGTCGAGCAGGTTGAACGTGTGCGCGGCCTTGAGCACCATTTCGTAGGCGGGCAGCGCGAGCTGCGCCTGCATCAGCCGCTTGGCTTCGGATTCGTAGTCGCCGAAGTGGGCGAACAGCATCGCGGTATTGGACTGTTCGAAGTTGTAGGTCGATTGCTCGACTTCGTTCTGGTGGTAGACGTCGCGGTAAGTCACGCCCGGCGTCCATACCAGGTCGAACACGTTTTTCACATCCTGCAGGTACATGGCGAGGCGTTCGATGCCGTAGGTGATCTCGCCGGTGATTGGTTTGCAGTTGATGCCGCCGACCTGCTGGAAGTAAGTGAACTGCGTCACTTCCATGCCGTTCAGCCACACTTCCCAGCCCAGGCCCCAGGCGCCCAGCGTCGGATTCTCCCAGTCATCCTCGACGAAGCGGATGTCGTGCGCCTTGGGATCGATGCCGAGCGCCTCGAGCGAGCCGATATAGAGCTCGAGGATCTCCGGCGGCGAGGGCTTGAGCACCACCTGATACTGGTAATAGTGCTGCAGCCGGTTGGGGTTGTCGCCGTAGCGCCCGTCCTTGGGGCGGCGCGAAGGCTGGACATAAGCGGCGCGCCAGGGTTCGGGGCCGAGTGCGCGCAGGAAGGTGGCAGTGTGCGAAGTGCCGGCACCCACTTCCATGTCGTAGGGCTGCAATAGCGCACAGCCCTGCCGGTCCCAATAGGACTGCAGCCTGAGAATGAGTTCCTGAAAGGTGGGCACGATTGGGCGATGCGTGGAAAGCACGAATTTTACAGGCTTTCCGTGCGCCGAGAAACGGAAAACGGGGAGAGGGATTCGATCGCGGCGTCGAGCCCCGCCTTGCTGCGCGCCGAAAATGATATAAAGCGGCATGCAATTCAGCCATCTGATCCAGATCAACGATCCGTTCAATCCGCTCATCGATCCCCTGTCGCGCGCGCAG
>JAKAIH010000423.1 GCA_021825225.1 Pseudomonadota bacterium | reverse complement strand
AAGGCACAATCAACGATCGAAACCGCCGATTGGGTCCTCGCTCAGCCGGGTTTCGAGATCCTGCAGGAAGGCCACATGAACATCCAAGCGAAAATGACCCAGCATCTGCCGCTGCTGGCCGGAGGCATGGCGGCGATCCTGGTCAGCGGCATTGCCATTGCCTCCCTCGCGCTTTCCGCCCAGGGTTCCAATGATGCCGTTGCGGCGCCTGAGACACCCGCAGCCGCCGTGGCGGCGGCTGATGCGGCTCCGGCCAGCCGCTCATACCGATGCGCCGATTGCGGAGTGATCGAGTCGACGCGTGAAATCGATGCACCGGACGCAAATGGCGAAACCGAAGCGCCGGGCCGAATCGCGGCCGGTAACGGCAGTGCAGCCGGGGCGAAGCTGCGTCGAACCTACGAGATCACCGTCCGCCTGCAGGATGGGACGATGCGTGTAATCAGAGATGCCAAACCGGCGAAATGGAGACACGGGGAGCCGGTGACGATCATCGCCGGCGCGGAATGATGAGTTCGACGCCCGGCGGGCCGGATAAGGAGAATGCGCCCGATACGGCTTTCGCCGCCGCAGAATTCGTCGCGTCAGGGGATCGGCGGCGCAATACCGGCATGAGCCTCGCCTTGTCTGTACTGGCGGTGATCGCGCTGGTCGCCGCGCTCTATCTTGCGCGCGCGTTTTTCGTGCCCTTGCTGATCGGCATCCTGGCGAGCTACGCGCTGCGCCCGGTGGTGGATTGGCTTGAAGCGCATTACCTGCCGCGTCCTGCAGGAGCGGCGTTGGTGCTGATAGCCCTGGCCGGCAGTTTGTCCTGGATAGGCTATTCCCTCAGCGACGACGCCGCAGCGACGATCAAGAAGCTGCCCGAGGCCGCGCGCAAGCTGCGCCAGAGCATGACCGTATCGCCCGCAAGCGGCAAGACGGCGCTGCAGAACATGCAGGAAGCCGCCGACGAGATCCAGGGGGCGGCGGCGGACGCCGCGGCGAAACCCGGCAGGCGGCTTGCCGCGGTGCGGGCGCCGCAACCTTCCGTCTGGTTGCGCGACTACGCCCTGGTGCAGTCCGGTCTGCTGATCAGTGTTGCCGCCCAAGCGCCGATGGTGCTGTTGCTCGCCTATTTCCTGCTGGCCTCGGGGGTGCACTTCCGGCGCAAGCTGGTGCAGCTCGTCGGCCCTTCCTTGTCGCGCAAGAAGGACGCCGTGCGCATCCTCGAGGAGATCGACGCCCAGGTGCAGCGTTATCTGCTCGCCACGTTCATGTCCAACACCCTGCTCGGACTCGGTACCTGGCTCGCCTTCGAGGCGCTCGGCCTGGAGCATGCGGGCGTCTGGGGCGTCGCCGCGGGCGTGCTGCATTTCATCCCCTATCTGGGTCCGGCGCTGATCGTGCTCTCGAGCACTGTGGCTGCCTTTCTCCAGTTCGATTCGATGCTTCATGCCCTGGCCATCGCCGGCGCGGGGCTGCTGGTCGCCGGCCTGGTCGGGCTCGTGTTCATGACCTGGCTGCAGGGCCGGGCCGCTCGCGTGAACGCCGCGGTGCTGTTCATCGCCTTGCTGTTCTTCGGCTGGCTTTGGGGCATCTGGGGTCTATTGCTCGGCGCGCCGCTGGTGGCCATCGTCAAAGTGGTCTGCGACCGCGTCGAGACGCTGAAGCCGATGGGTGAATTGCTCGGGCGGTAATTCCGGCTATGTGCGCGGACAGACAGACCGCGGCGCGCATGCGGCATAAGCTGGGATTTTCGCGGTAACGGGCTAGCGCGATGCCGGCGGCGCTGTGGCAAACGAGAATTTTGCCGCCTATGCGGGCAACGTGAAGAGCAAATGCATGAACGAGGCGAACGCGCGCTTCGGCAAGTCGAAAGTTGCATTCGGTCAAGCACGGGTTCCCATTCAATCAGATGTTCAACACAGAGGCGGCAAAATGAAAACGATACGGAAATATTCAGTCAGCGCAATTGCGGCAGCACTTTTGATCGGCCTGGGCGGTTGTGCCGGGATGTCGAGGCAGGACCAAGGCACCGCCACTGGTGCTGTAGTCGGCGGCGTCGCGGGCAATGTCCTCGGCGGCGGCCTGCTTGGAACGGCGGCCGGAGCGGCGGTCGGCGGTGTCATCGGTCACGAGGTCACCAGGCCGAAGTAGCAGCCCGTTGCCGGATGAGGGCGTTTGATTGGGAAGAATGCGTTTTCTTCCCCGGCCCTCATGCCCGCCTGGGTCAGGTTTGGTTTCGGCAATTCGGAAACGGTCCTTGAGCTTTGCTTGCGGCGCGGCGCGCTTGCGGGCCTTGTCTCTGCTTCTTCTCTGTTGAGGAAACCGGATGCAGAAGCTGGTCGCGCAATACCTGTTGATGCTGGTGCTGGCGCTTGCTGCGCCGGCCTTGTCTGCGCAGGAGCTTGCGCCGGACGCGCTGCTGCGGGCGGTCACGGTCAAGGTGATCGACATCGTCAGGCAGGACCAGGAACTGCGGACAGCGGACCCGGCGAACATCGCGGCCCTGGTCGAGAGCGACATCGCACCGCTGTTCGATTTCGAGCACATGACCCGGCTTGCCATGGCACGCAACTGGCGCCTGGCCACGCCGGAACAGCGAAGGGTGCTCACCCAGGAGTTCAAGAAGCTGCTGGTGCGGACCTATTCCACTGCGCTCGCGAATTACCGCGGTGAAGTGTTCGAGTTCAAACCGCTGCGCGCGGCCTTGCGGGCTACCGACGTGACCGTCAGGACGGAGCTCAGGCAACCGGGGAAAGAGCGCATGAGTCTGGACTACGAGATGGAGAAGACGCCGGCCGGATGGAAGATCTACGACGTCAAGGTTGCGGGCGTGCGCCTGGGTACTACCTATCGCGATATCTTCGCCGAAAAAGTGCGCGACGGCGGCGTGGACGGCCTGATCCGGTTTCTCGCGGACGGAAACGGGACCGCCGGTTCGGGATTCAATTCAGTCAAGCGCGCGTTCTGGGAAAAATCACGGCTCATGTACGCGATCTTTCAGAACATGTTTGAGAGCGGCCGGCAGTAGGGGCGGGGATTCGCCGCCCGCCTGCGGCCGAAGACGATCGACGCGGCGATAGACCATGGCTTTGCGGGTTGGCCAGACGATTGAGGAAACGATATGCATATGACCAGGATGAAGCCGGTACTGTTGCTCGCATTGGCGCTCGCGGCGCCGCTGGCGCCGGCGCAGGAAGGCGAGCCGAACGCGCTGCTGCAGGCGACGACGCTGGAAGTGATCGCGGCGATGAAACATGAGCGAGATCAGCACGGCGGGCAGCAGAAGCAAATCACCGCCCTGATTGAAACCAAGGTCGTGCCGCTGTTCGATTTCTCGCGCATGACCCGGCTTGCGGTCGCGCGCAACTGGCGCGCGGCCACGCCCGCGCAGCAGGCGGCGCTCACTGCCGCGTTCAAGTCCCTGCTGGTGCGCACCTATTCAGCGGCCTTGTCGAGCTAT
>JAKAIH010000422.1 GCA_021825225.1 Pseudomonadota bacterium | reverse complement strand
AGCGGTGGCCGAACAGTCCGGCGTTCAAGCGCAATACGTCCTCTTTCAGGCGCATGAATTGCGCCAGGCCGAAGGCGAGTCCGCCGTCATTGCCGAGGTAGCCCAGGTCGCCCAGGTGGTTGGCGATGCGCTCGCGCTCGAGCAGCAGTGCGCGCAGCCATAGCGCGCGCGCCGGCGGCACGATGCCGGCCATGCTCTCCAGCGCCATGCAATAGGCCCAGGCGTAAGCTACGGTGCTGTCGCCGCTGATGCGCCCCGCAAGTTTCGCGCCCTCGGCGAGCGCCATACCCTGGAAGCGCTTGTCCACGCCCTTGTGCGTGTAGCCCAGGTGCTCTTCCAGGCGCAGTACCTTCTCGCCCACGATGGAGAAGCGAAAGTGCCCCGGCTCTATCGTTCCCGCATGCACCGGCCCGACCGGAATTTCATGCACGCCGTCGCCGCTCACGCTGACAAATGCATATTCGGCCCCGCCTTGTTCGAACACCTTGTTCGCGCCCGCATCGCGCCGCAGGGGGAAGTCGCCGTCCTGCCAGGCGGCGTGCCGCAGCCAGCTGCGGCGGTCCCTGGCGTCGGCATCGATCCCGAGCAGGTCGCGCCAGGCGCGCTGCATGCGCTGCGCCGGATGGAAAATCGGCGACAGATCCGGATAGCGCAGATCGTCCGCAGGCAGCGCGCAGCGCAGCCACAGCATGCCCTCGGGTTTCGCCAGCGCGAGTTGCAGCGCGCAGCCTGCGCCACGGTCGTGTTCGTCCGTGCCCCATAGCGCCGCGAGCCGCCCGCCCTGGTCCTTCACCGTCTGGCAGATGTCCGGCAATTCCGCCGCGGCGGCCTCGGCGCGCCACGCGGGCACCGCGCCGGGCAGTTCGGTCAGTTGCAGCGGCAGGCTGTCAAACGCCATGGTGTTTCAATCTCCCAGGACTCATCCGATCAGCTTCGCCGCCTCGTGGTACCAGTCGACGAGGTAAGGCGGAATGTAGAAGCCGAGCGCGAACACGATTGCCAGGTGCGCGAACACCGGAATCAACGCCGGCGGATGCGGCAGGCGCTTCGCCGTGGTCTCGCCGAACACCATCGGCTGCACTTTGCTGAACACCGCGGCGAACGCCACGCCCAGGGCCATCAGCAGGAACGGCGTGGCCCAGGGCTGCAGGCGCATGGCGCTGGTGAGAATCAGGAACTCGCTCGCGAATACGCCGAACGGCGGCAGGCCGAGAATCGCCACCGATCCGAGCATCAGTCCCCAGCCCACGGTGGGGCTGACTTTCATCAGGCCGCGGATGTCGTCCATGATCTGCGTTCCGGCCTTCTGCGCCGCGTGGCCGACGGCGAAAAAGATCGCGCTCTTGGTGAGCGAGTGCACCGTCATGTGCAGCAGGCCGGCGAAGTTCGCGATCGGACCGCCCATGCCGAAGGCAAAGGTGATCAGCCCCATGTGCTCGACCGAGGAATAGGCGAACATGCGCTTGATGTCCTTTTGCCGCGACAGGAAGAACGCGGCCACCACCACCGACAGCAGGCCGAAGCCCATCATCAGATGGCTGGCGAAGGGCGAGCCCAGGGCCCCGTCCACCAGCACTTTGCAGCGCAGCAGCGCATACAGCGCGACGTTCAGGAGCAGGCCGGAGAGCACCGCCGAAACCGGCGTCGGGCCTTCGGCGTGGGCGTCGGGCAGCCAGTTGTGCAGCGGCACCAGGCCGACCTTGGTGCCGTAGCCGACCAGCAGGAACACGAACGCGAGCGACATCACCGTCGGCTCCAGGCTGCCGGTCACCGTGTCGAGATGCGTCCACAGCAGCGCGCGGCCGCCCGAGCCCAGCACCTTTTCCGCGGCGGAGTAGAGCAGGATGGTGCCGAACAGGGCCTGGGCGATGCCTACGCCGCAGAGGATGAAGTACTTCCACGCCGCCTCCAGGCTCGCCGGCGTGCGGTACAGGCTCACCAGCAGCACCGTGGTGAGCGTGGCCGCCTCCAGCGCCACCCACAGGATGCCGAGATTGTTGGTGAGCAGCACCAGCAGCATGGTGAACACGAACAACTGGTACATGCTGTGGAACAGGCGCAGGCGGTTGTCGGAGAGCTTGCCGTGCGCATGTTCGATGCGCATATAGGGCCGCGAGAACAGCGAGGTGGTCATGGAAACGAAGGCGGTGAGCGCGACCAGGAACACATTGAGCGAGTCGACGAAGAACTGCTCGTTCGCGGTGATGATCGGCCCTTCGGAAATGATGTCTGCGGTCAGCGCCGCTGCCGCGAGGAAAGTGGCGATGCTCATGGCGATGTTCAGCCCTGCGGCCCAGCTCTTGTGGCCCCACAGCGCGAGCAGGATGCCTCCCGCAAGCGGCGTGCCGAGGACGAGATAGAGCTGCCAGTTCATGCGGATCGGTATTGCGCGTAGTGTTTCATTCTTCCTTCAACTTCTCCAGGTGCCTGATGTCCAGGCTGTCGAAGCGCTCGCGGATCTGGAAAAAGAACACGCCCAGGATCACCATGCCCACCATCACGTCGAGCGCGATGCCGAATTCGACCACCATCGGCATGCCGTAGGTGGCGCTGGTGGCGGCGAAGAACAGGCCGTTTTCCATGGCGAGAAAGCCGATTACCTGCGGCACCGCCTTGGAGCGCGTGATCATGGTGAGGAAGGCGAGCAGCACGCAGGCAAGCGCGATGCCCAGCGTGCTCTTGGTGATGGTGCCGGCGAGCTGCGAGATCGGCAGCGCCACGTTGAACGCAAGGATCACCAGCACGATGCCGACCAGCATGGTGGTGGGAATGTTGATCAGCGTCTCCACGTCCCATTTGACGTTGAGCTTGCGGATCAGGCGGTGCAGCACCCAGGGCAGGACCAGCACCTTGAGCGCGAACGTCAGCGCGGCCGAATAGTAGAGATGGTGCTGGCCGGTGCTCCAGGCCACCACCAGGGTCGACAGCGTCAGCGTCAGCCCCTGCAGCGCGAAAAGATTAATGAGCGACAGGATGCGCCGCTGCGTCAGCATCGCGAACGACAGCAGCAGCATGATCGCGGCGAGCAGGTTGATGATCTGCGAGGCGAGGGACAGATGCACGTCAGGTTTCCAGCAGGAAGTGGATCAGCATCGCCAGCACCGCCAGCAGGAACGCGGTGCCGAGGTACTCGGGCGCGCGGAAAATGCGCATCTTGGCGCTCGCCATTTCGATCAGCGCCATGGCGAATCCGCCGAAGGCGAGCTTGGCCGCGAGCGCCGGCAGCGCCAGCAGCAGGCCCACAGAGTCGCCGCCCTCGGCGATGCCGAAGGGGAAGAACAGGGCGATGCCGATGCAGGAGTAGACGAACAGCTTCAGCGCCGCAGACAGCTCGATCAGCGCCAGGTGGCGCCCCGAATACTCCAGCACCATCGCCTCGTGGATCATGGTGAGTTCCAGATGCGTGGCCGGATTGTCCACCGGAATGCGCGCGTTTTCGGCAAGCGACACC
>JAKAIH010000421.1 GCA_021825225.1 Pseudomonadota bacterium | reverse complement strand
GTGGTGAAGGCGATCACGCCGCTGTTGCCCACCTGCGCCACGCTGATGCCGCGCGCGAGCGCGAACAGGCTCGCCGCCATGCCGGCAAGCCCGGAGCCGATCACCAGCAGCTCCGCCTGATGGCGACGCGACTGCTTGATCATGGCTTTTGCACGCCGGTCGGCGCTTGCTGCGCGCCGTCGTCGACCACGCGGTCGTCGGCCAGGTGGTCCAGACCGAGCAGTGAGCAGTGCAGCGCCTCGGCCAGCTCCAGCTGCGGCAGGTGCTCGCCCCAGGCCACGGGTGCGACGCCCTTGAAGCGCTGCGCGACGAAGTCGCGCGTGTTGCGCAGTCCCTCGGGCGAGTCGTATACCTGCCGGTCGTACAGGTGCGAGCTCACGCGCAGGCTGCAGAACGCGCCCTGGCAGCTGCCCTTGCCCACGCGGCTGCGCACCGCGATCGCGTTGAGGCTCATCTGCGACTGCGCACCCGGCGCGTTATCGACGATAGCGTCGATCGCCGATGTCGGCACCATTTCGCATTCGCACAGAATCAGGTCGCCCGGTTCGCGCCGCGCGGCCCAGTAGCGCGGTGCGAATCCCGGCTCGGTCCAGCGTATGGCGTCGCCCGAGGGCAGCGGCGTGGTTTCGGTCTTGCACGGCTGCTTGTTGCCGAGCCGCCGCGCGACCAGGTCCCCGGTCTTCTCGGCCATCAGGCGAAAGGTGGTGAGCTTGCCGCCGGCCACGGTGGCGAAGTTGGCGAGGCCCTCGGATTCGTGATCGAACAGGCTGAAGCCGCGGCTGGCCTTGCGCCCGTCGGCTGCGGCGCCGGCAGCCAGCAGCAGCGGACGTACACCCGAGAACGCGCGGATGAAGCGCGTGTGCGCAATCTCCGGCACCATTGCGATGCCTTCGGCGACGAGGCGATCCACTTCGGCCACGGTGGGATGGATATCGTCCAGGTTGTCCACTGTTTGCGAAGTGGTGCCGAGCAGCGACACCGTGCCCCCCGGCACCAGGATGTCGCCGTCGCCGGGCGCGCGCAGGCGGTTGATCACGCGTGCGCCGATGCGCGCGTTGCTGATGATCAGCGTGCCCTTGGAATAGAGCAGCTTGACACCGGAGCAGCCGGCCAGGCGCGCCACGCGCATAGCCCAGGCGCCGGCGGCGTTGACCACCTGGCGCGCATGGATGCTGATCGTCTCGCCGCTGCGGCTATCGCGGCAGATCGCGCTGCGTATGCTGCCGCCCGCGACGACGAAGCGCTCGAGTTCCGTGTGCGAGAGAAAAATACTCTGCGTCAGCTCGCGCGCATGGTTGACGTTCTCGAGCGTGATGCGAAACGGGTCGACGGTGGCATCGGGCACGGTGTACGCGGCGACCACCTTTTCGCTCAGGCAGGGCTCGAGCGCGCGCGCCTCGGCCGGCGTGATCGCTTTGCATTCGATGCCGGCCGCGCGGCAGTGTTCGGGAAAGCGCGCGGCGAACTCCGGGTCGTCGCCCTCGACCGCGACGAACAGGCCGCCGCAGGCATCGATGCATTCGGGCGCGACCGCCTTGAGGATGTCGCCTTCGCGCCGGCATTCGGCGGCGGTGTCCGCGTCGGCCGCGGCGTATCTGCCGCCGCTGTGCAGCAGGCCGTGATTGCCGCCGGAGGCTCCGGCGTTGAGGTCGCGCCGGTCGATCAGCAGGCAATGGATGCCGCGCAGCGCCAGATCGCGCATCACGCCGGTGCCGGTCGCGCCGCCGCCGATGATCAGCACTTCGGTTTCGAATACCTGGCCGTGGCCTGCGGTTTGCGCGTCCATGTTCAGAGTCCCAGCCGCGCGAGGTCGGGGCCGAGGTACTTGCGCTCGTTCTCGCCCAGGATGCCGAGCGACAGGCAGATCAGGGTCCAGAAATGCACCACGCGGTAGCCGCCGTGGAAATGCTGGCCGAGGTCTTCGATCTGCGAGTGGCAGTTGTGGCAGGGTGTGAGCACGTAGTCGGCCTGCGTCGTCATGATCTGGTCGAACTTGCGCTTGCCGTAGGCCCAGCGCAACTCCTTCATGCCGGCCTGCAGGAAGCCGCCGCCGCCGCCGCAGCAATAGTTGGCGCTGCGACAGGGGGCCATGTCGACGAAGTTCGCATCGCCGACGAGCCTGCGCGCGACGAAGCGCAGGTCGTCCGCCATCGTGTCGCCGAGGGATTTGCGCACGAGCTGGCAGGGGTCCTGTACGGTGAACTTGATGCCCTGCGTGTTCCAGTCGGCGTTGACCGGCAGGCGACCTTCGCGGATCCAGCGCGCGTAGTAGCTCACCAGGCTGCCCGCCTCGAAGTCGGCCTCGAGGCCGAAGCGCTCCACACCTTTCCACAGCGTATAAAACGAGTGCCCGCACTCGGTATTGAGCCACACCTTGCAGCCCAGGCGCTTGACCGCGGCTACGCGCTGCTCGACCATCTTGCGCCAGGCCTCATCGTCACCGGTGAACATGCAGAAGTTTTCGGCCGCCCAGCCCTTCGACGAGTAGGTCCAGTCGGCGCCTACGTAGTCGAAGATCTTCCACAGCGGCGCCATCTCCTCGGGCTCCGTGCCCGGCTCGCGCGAATTCTGGTTGACGAAGAAGTGCGCGCCTTGCTTGTCGATGGGGGCTTCGAGGCGCGCGAAGCGCTCGCCCTGCGCGCGCACCGATGCCACCTCCTCCTCGACGGTTTCGACGAAATCCTCCTCCTGCAGGCCCATCGCGCTGGTCCCAGGCGAGCGCATTTGCGCTTCGCAGGAGCGCACGATCCCCCTGGGCTTCTTCTCCGTCGGCCAGGCGCCGCGGGCCAGGCCCACCAGCACCGAGACATCGATGCTCATCGGGCAAACGTACTTGCAGCGCTGGCATTGGGTGCAGGTCCAGACCCATGCCGTCGTGGACAGTTCCTCGTTCATGCCCAGCATGGCCATGCGGATGAAGCGGCGCGGGTCCATGCCTTCGAGGCCGGAGGCGGGGCAACCGGCGGAGCACAGCCCGCAGCTCAGACAGGCGTCGTAGCTGGCGCCCGGGGGCAGCAGCTCGCGCGCGGCGGTCTTGAAGTCGATTATGCGGGTGGCGGTCTGAGCTGCGGTTTCCATGGCCCTGGATGCGCGCCGTTCGGGCTCATAGCCCGAGCCGCTGCCATATGGTCGAAACCAGGCCGGCCTGGTTCATGGTGTAGAAATGCAGGCCGGGCGCGCCTTGGGTGAGCAGGCGGTCGCACAGCTCGGTCACCACGTCCAGGCCGAAGCTGCGGATCGAGGCGACGTCGTCGGCGTAGCTCTGCAGGCGCAGCCGCAGCCAGCGCGGAATCTCCGCGCCGCAGGCATCCGAAAATCGCGCGAGCTGCGAGAAATTCGCGATCGGCATGATGCCGGGCACGACAGGCACAGCTATGCCCAGGACCTCGCAATCGTCGATGAAGCGGAAATAGGCATCGGCATTGAAAAAATACTGGGTGATCGCCGCATTCGCCCC
>JAKAIH010000420.1 GCA_021825225.1 Pseudomonadota bacterium | reverse complement strand
GCCTTTCAGCGTCACGAAACCTGCGGGAAATTTGTCGTGAATGCGCTGGCACGCCGGGCACGACTCCTCGTGCGCCGCCGCGCCGGCCGTACCCCAGGTCCAGCGACCGCTCTGAAACACTGCGCCGCAATCGGGGCAGCGCGTCGGTTCGTGCAGCTTGCGCCCGGCCTTGTAGCTGTCGTGCACCAGCTCCTGGAACAGCTGCTCGTTGCTGACCGGCTGGAAGCCCCCGCGTTGGCTTTTCATGATTGACCTCTCGTCGCATTGAGTTTTCTGCCCGCTGCAGGATTCGCGTCGCGGCGGGTACTCAGGCCAACATACCCGCTCCCTGAGCGGCCGATATGATTTCCGTCAAGAGCGCCTGCCGCCAGCGCCGGCCGGCTCCGCCCCCGCGCCGGTCTGGCGCAGCCCCGGCTCAGAGCGTGGGATTGCCCTCGTGGGCGTAGGTCTTCTCGTGCTGCCGCTGGCAGGCATGGCAGCGCTTCGCAGTCGGGTAGGCGAGCAGGCGTTCGAATGCGATGCCGCCGCCGCAATCGATGCAGGTTCCGAGGCGGCCTTCCGCCATGCGCGCCCTGGCGGCCTCGATATCGCGGATTTCCCGCACATGCCGGTCGATAATTGCAAGATTGAGATCGGCCAGCGCATCGCCGGTCGCCTGGTCCCCGCTATCGGCGGGCGCCCTGTCGATCAGCTCGACATACTGCTGGTTTTCACTCTTCTCCAGCGCGTCCCGCACCTCTTCCAGCAGCGATTCGTACTGCCTGTCGAGCTCGCGCCCGAGTTTGGAAATTTGGGTCTTGCTCAGAGCCACAGTGTGTACCTCCTTGCGCCTATGCCTTCGACGGCATCCGACTATCTTTGGATATTGTCGGCGCGCCGCAGTTCCCTCGGCTTGATATTGCGCAACATCCAGACGCATTGCCCGTCCGGCGATCTGCCTGCGCTGCGGCTGCGCTCAGGCCGCGGGAGCGGCAAGGTCGAGCGGCTGCGGCGCGGCACCGGCGGACCCGGTCAGAAGCGCGCCCCAATGGGCAATTCCCAGGGTTCCGAAATAGCCGCCATGCGACAGGCTTTCCTCGGCGAACCATTGCGCGAGTTCTTCCGCGCTCGGCGCGGGCAATATCCGCTCTGCATAGGCTTCGCCGTCGGCCGAACTCAGTGCCATTCCCGCGCGCACCGCCATGCGCCGCATCGGTGTGTTGTTCGACAGGAACATCACAAATACTTTTCTTACGCCGCACATTCTTGCGCGCAGCAGCAGCCGGTCGATCAATTTGGTGCCGATTTTCCGACCGCGCTTGTCGGGTCGCACCGAAAACGCCATCTCGCCCGCTTCGGGGCTGCGCACGAGCTCCGCCAAACCGATTATCCGGGCGCGTTCGTCAAAGGCGCCTAGAACCGTGTCGCGGGTGAAATTCAGCCGGTCGACGTAGCTGGAAATGATGTCGTCGGAAAGCGAACAGCAAAAACGCTTGCGCCGGTCGTCCGGGCCAAGGGCGAGATAGAAGCTTCTGACGGCCTCCCGCTCGAATACGGTCAGTGGCCTGATAATCATCGAATAAATATTCCGCGACAACCCGATCTGAAGGCGTACATATAGCACATTGATGCGACGCACCACAGCGCATTATGTGATGGCTAACATCAGAAAATCAGATGAGAAAGTCGGGAATTTTCTATCAATGGCAGATAACAGCTGTTGCATCGCACCATTGATTGTTGTACTATTCGTTTGCGGGGTTTCTCCTCCTCCTCCTTTGGAATCCCGTCTTCAAGCCGGTGGCGTTTCAACAAGCGCCACCGGCTTTTTTTCGCCCCGGTACGCCTAGCTCGGACTTCCTGCCCGCCCGCGCAGAAAGTCCCGGTATTTCATGTCCTCTTTCAGCAGGTGCTCGACCAACAGCTGTTTGATGCGCAGGCCCTTGAGCGCCCAGACGAAGCTGATGTCGGTATCGGCGAATTCCTTCATCACGCGCTCGAACTGCGCCATGATTGCCGCGTGCCTGGCCGTGTGCGCCGCGGCATCCGGATATGCCCAGCGGGCCAGCAATTCCTCCTCATGCGCGAAATGATGCGCGGCCTCGCTCAGCATCAGCTCCATTGCGCGCGCCACCGTCGCCTTGTCCTCGGATTCGAGGATCGCCTGATTCAATTCGTTCACGCGCGCGATGAACTGCCGGTGTTCTTCGTCCATCTCGGGAACGTCGACGCACAAGGAATTGCTCCAGGTGACTTCCCATTCACTTCTCTCCAAGGCGCCCTCCCCCGATTCGACACATCGCAGACCCTGCTGGAAGTCTTGCATCGTGCCGATTTTGTCGCGGCTGCTTTTGACCTGAATCAAGGATCGCTTATTCGGAAGGACTGCATGCGCAGGCCATGCGCCCCGGGAAATGCGGCCGATCAGGGTATGCCCTGATTGCGTCCGCGACCTGGCCGGAACCGCCTGCGCCGGCGCGCACACGGGATCTTTCGCACGCATAGAGTAAGATTGCGCCGGTCCGCAGCATCACCGAGCGCCACGGCAGCGCAGAAAGGCGCCATGAAAACCCCGAAAAGAATCGAACCGCTGGTCGAGGAAGGTCTCGTCGACGAGGTCCTGCGTCAGCTCATGAGCGGCAAGGAAGCCGAGGTTTACGTAGTCCGCTGCGGCGAGCATGTGCGTTGCGCGAAGGTATACAAGGAAGCGGGCAAGCGCAGCTTCCGCCAGAGCGTGCAATACACCGAAGGCCGCAAGGTGAAGAACAGCCGGCGCGCGCGTGCCATGGAGAAGGGTACGCGCTACGGGCGTCAGGAGCAGGAACAAGCCTGGCAAAGCGCCGAGGTGGACGCCCTGCACCGCCTTGCCGCCGCCGGAGTGCGCGTACCGCGGCCCTACAATTTCCTCGATGGTGTCCTGCTGATGGAACTGGTGACCGGTAAAGACGGCAACGCGGCCCCGAGACTCAATGATCTGGAGCTAAGCGACGTTGTGGCGCGCGACTACCACCAGACGCTGGTGATGCAGGTCGTGCGCATGCTATGCGCCGGCATCGTGCACGGCGACCTGTCCGAATACAACGTGCTCGCAGCCATCGACGGGCCGGTCATCATCGACCTGCCGCAGGCCGTAGACGCCGCGGGCAACAACAGCGCCTGCCTCCTGTTCGAGCGCGACGTGGATAACCTGACTGCCTACTTCGGCCGCTTCGCCCCGGAACTGCGCCGCACCGACTACGGCAGGGAAATCTGGTCCATCTACGCAAGCGGCAAGCTGCACCCGGGGATTGCGCTGAGCGGCAGTTTCGCCCGCAGCGAAAGACCAGCCGACGTCGGCGGCATCATGCGCGAAATCGACGAGGTGGCAAAGGAGAACGCCGCGCGCCGGCCTCGCTAGCAGGCGCTGCAGTGATGCTTCAGCCTCGCCGGCTTCGGCGCGCGTTCACCTTCCCCGCCGCAGCAGGCTCGGCCTTCGCGCCT
>JAKAIH010000419.1 GCA_021825225.1 Pseudomonadota bacterium | reverse complement strand
GCGCGAACTGCTGGCGCGGGCGCGCATCGCAGTGCCGGCGAACACCAGTTTCGCGGCGATCGACTTCGAGCGCGAATCGCTGCTCGAAGGCCTGACCCGCCACGGCGTGCTGCGCGAGCAGAAGACTTTCTTTTCCTGGCTCGGCGTGACCATGTATCTGGCCGAAGCGGCCATCGACAGCGCGCTGCAGTCGATGGGCGCCTTCGCCGCGGGCAGCGAGCTGGTCCTCACTTTCCTCGAACCACGGGATCGAGGGCCGGGGGAGGCTGCGTCTCCCCCATCGCCGCTGGCCGGGCGCGTAGCCGCTGCGGGGGAGCCGTTCCTGAGTTATCTCTCCGCCGACAACATTGCGGCCAAGCTGCGGCAGGCGGGCTTTGCACGCGTGCAGTTCCTCGCACCGGAGGAAGCGCAGGCGCTTTATTTCTCGCCTCAGTCGCCGGATCTGCCGCCTCCTGCGCGGACCGGGCTGGCGCCCGCGATCCGCTAATCCCTATTCCGCGGCCGGCCGCCTGCGCTCGATGGCAGTTGCGGCGAACAGCGCCTGTGCGGCCCAATAAGTCAGGATGATCGCGAACGCCGCGCCGGGCAGAGGCTGGGCGAAGCGGTGGATGCCGATCAGCGTGTCGGAAAAGCCGAACAAGAGCGCCCCCGCGAGCGGGCCCCAGCGCACCAGCGGGTTCGCGCGCGACGCCAGCGCACAGGCGGCGGCGCGCCAGATCATCGCGGCGATGACGAGCACGTAGATCGTCAAAGGCAGTGCCAGCGCGCCCGCTCCGGGCAGCATCAGCCACAGGCCGGTTCCGGCATAGACGGCGACCGGTGCGAGCAGGACCGGCGCGGGCGTGCGGTTCCACCGCAGGAATGCGGCGACATACAGGCCGTGGCCGATGGCGAACGCGATCATGCCCGGCAGGAAGGCATGCGGCAGCGCAAGACAGACATCGCCGACCGCGCCTGCCAGCAGTCCCCAGACGATGCGCCTATCGGTTCCGGCCCGGCTCCACACCGCGGCGGCGAGCGCGAGCACCGGCCAGGGCTTGGTCAGAAGTTTCAGCCAGAACAGGTCGAGCGCCAGCCCGACGAGATACAGACAGGCGGCGAGTGCGGCGCAGACGACGAGCAGGACCGGCTTCATGGTTTCCTGCAGTGTACCCGCGCCAGAGGTAAATCGCTGAGCCCGGGGGGCGCCGGCGCGATCGCGCCGCGGATGCGATCTATTTCTTTACGACCTTGACCGCGATTTCCTGCAGCTTCTTCGGCTGGATGATGTGGCCGTCCAGGCCCGCTTCCTTGAGCGTGCCGCCGTAGGCGACGGAGAGCAGCTGGCTGTAATACACCACCGGCATGTTGAGCTTGGTGCCGTGCGCCTTGTTGATTTCCGACTGGTAGACCTCGACGTTCGCCTGGCACAGCGGGCAGGGGGTGCAGATCACGTCGGCGCCATTGTCGTAGGCGGACTCGACGATGTTCTTGATCTGCTTCTGCGCTTTTTCGGGTTCGCAGAAAGCGAGCGAGCCGCCGCAGCAGGTGACCTTCTCTTCGTACTTGGAGAGTGCCTCGCCGCCCACGGTCTCGATCAGCTTGTCCAGGTACATCGGATTTTCGAAGGATTCGCCGGCGATGCCGAACGGGCGGTTGGTCTGGCAGCCGACGTAGCCCGCGACCTTGACGCCGTCGAGCGGCTTCACCACCGGCTTGCCGAGTTCCTCGTAGCCGAGGTCCTCGACCAGCACCTCGACCATGTGGCGGATCTCGGTGCCGGGCTTGTACTCGAGTCCCGCTTCCTTCAGCGCTTCGTTGGTGTCGGCCAGCAGCTGGCTCGAGGCGTCGAGCTTCTCTATGGTTTCGCGCCCGCCCAGCCAGCAGGCGGCGCAGGTGGCGACGATGTCCTGGCCCGGCAGATGCTTGTCCGACAGCGCGAAGTTGCGCGCCGAGAGCACATGGCGCGCGAGCTCGCTCGAGCCGGCGTAGCTGATCGAGGCGCCGCAGCAGTTCCAGTCCGGGATCTGCGTCATCTTGACGTCGAGCTTCTCGCACATCGACTCGACCGACACCAGGTAGTTGGCGGCGGAGCCGCGCAGCTGGGAGGAGCAGCCGGGGTAGAACGCGTATTCTTTCTTTGCCATCGTCTTCCAATCCTTAAGCCTATTTCGATACGAGGGGATATCCCCTCCGGGGACTTCCTTCGGGGCGCCTCCCCTCGTGCTCCCCTAAATCGGGGGCCATTTCGGAAAATCTGAAATGGTCTCCCAGGTTAGCTGCTGTAACCGCGCGGCTGGACTGCATAGCCGCGCCGCCGGGCTTCGATTTCGTCGGCCTTCTTCAGGGCCCGGCGCAGGCCGTCCTTGTCCTTGCAGCCGTGGCTCACGAACAGCTCCAGCGGGTTCAGGCGCTTGGCCTTCATCAGGCCGGAGCCGATGCCGCGCAACGCCCACATCTTCTTGATGCCGGAGACGAAGCCTTCCCTGAAGTAGACGCTGATGGTCATCCTGAGTTCGTTGACGCGGCCGGTCTTGGTGCAGTTCTCCCAGAAGATCAGCGAGAAGTCGCGCGTCGGCTGGTTCTTCGGCGCCAGGCCGAGGCGGTGCGCGTAGCTCGCCAGGCCGTGCATGATGTGGGTGATCGGCAGCTCGCGCGGACAGCGCACCATGCAGTTGTAGCAGGAGGTGCACAGCCACATCGAACTGGATGTGAGCACTTCCTCGCGCTTGCCGGCGCGGATCATCATGAAGATTTTCTGCGGCGTGTGTTCCCAGTCGGGGCCGAAGGTGCAGGAGCCGGCGCACACGCCGCACTGCATGCACATCTTCACCCACTCGCCGTCGTCGACTTTCTGCTCGACTTCGTGCAGGAAGTTGTTGCGGTATTTCTCCAGCATCTGCTGGTTCAGGTCGCCCATGGCTATGCGAATCCTTTCAGCGGGCTCATGCCGATTTCGTTGATCTTGGCGGCGTAGTCGTTGATGAGTTGCGGCACGCGCGCGATGTCGGTGATCGCCACCTCGTGGCTGATCACGCGCTCGGCCTCGAGCGAGAGCTGCTTCAGCGTGTCGTCGACCTTGCTCATGCGCACGCTCGCGAGCTCCGAGCCCTTGACGAAGTGGCACTGGTAATCGTCGCCGTGCTTGCAGCCGAGCATCATGATGCCGTCGTAGCCGGCGTTGAGCGCGTCGGTGATCCAGATGGTGTTGACCGAGCCGAGGCAGCGCACCGGGATCACGCGCACGAAGGCGCTGTAGCAATTCTTCTGCATGCCCGCCATGTCGAGCGCGGGATAGGCGTCGTTCTCGCAGGCGAGCACCAGGATGCGCGGTTTCTCCGAGAACTCGTCGGGCATGTCCACCGCCTTGATCTGCGCGCCGACGCTGTCGCAGGAATAGTTCTCGAACGAAATCACGCGCACCGGACAGGCGCCCATGCAGGTGCCGCAACGGCGGCAGCGGCTTTCGTTGAACACCGGAT
>JAKAIH010000418.1 GCA_021825225.1 Pseudomonadota bacterium | reverse complement strand
CATCGAGGCCGACGCCAAGCACCTGATGACCGATGTCTGGACCTCGGCCGGCGTGCTGGGCGGACTGCTGGTCATCGTATTCCTGCCCGGATGGCAGATCCTCGATCCGTTGATCGCGATCGCTGTCGGGCTGCATATCGTCGTCACCGGCATCGACTTGCTGCGGCGCTCGATCGACGGTCTGATGGATACGGCCCTGTCGCCGCGCGAGATCAGGAAGGCCGAAGAGCTGATCCTGGGCGGGCTGCCCGCGGGGGCGAGTTTTCATGCGCTGCGCACGCGCAAAGCGGGCGCCACGCGCTTCGTCGAGTTTCATCTGACCGTGCCGGGGGAGACGAGCGTACGAGAATCGCACGCCTTGTGCGACCGCCTTGAAGAATCGATCGCCAGTCACCTGGCAAAGGCATCGGTCACCATACACGTCGAACCGCAGGAAGAGCATGAAGCCCCGCTGCGATCGTCGTGATTCGGGGCCTGCACTTCGGGAGTGAGTGATGAAATACAAGGACTACTACCAGGTCCTCGGCGTCGAACGCGACGCCGATAGCGACGCGATCAAGAAGGCGTACCGCAAGCTCGCGCACAAATACCATCCGGACGTATCCAAGGACCCCGCCGGAGAGGAGAAATTCAAGGAAATCGCGGACGCCTACCAGACCCTCAAGGATCCGGAAAAGCGCGCCGCCTACGACCAGCTCGGACGCCATCAGCCGGGGCAGGATTTTCAGCCGCCTCCGGACTGGGGGAAACAGTTTGGGAATACGCAGTTCTCCTTCGACGACGTCGATTTGGCCGATATATTCGCCGGGCTCGCTGGCGGCAGGCGGCGCGCGGGGTCGCAGGGCGGCACTTTCCAGATGCCCGGACAGGATTATGAGGTTACGGCGCACATCACTTTGGATGACGCCTGTCGCGGCACCACGGTAGACCTGAATCTCACCGTGCCGGAATACGATGAGCACGGCCGGCCGCATCGCGTCGAGCGATCGTTCAAGGCGCGCATTCCCAAAGGCGCGACCGACGGACAAAGGCTGCGGCTGCGCGGCAAGGGGGGGAAGGGCGCAGGTGGCGGGCCCGACGGCGATCTGTATCTCAATATTGCGCTGCATCCGCACCCGCTGTATCGCGTCAGCGGCCACGATCTTTATCTCGATCTGCCCCTGACGCCATGGGAAGCCGCACTCGGCGCCGTGGTCGTGGTTCCTACACTGAGCGGTTCGGTCCAGCTCAAAGTGCCGCCTGGCACGCATGCCGGACAGAAATTGCGCCTGGCGCGACGCGGTCTGGCAAAGCCGGGCGAGGGCGAAGGCGACTTGTACGCCATCGTGCAGATCGCCGTGCCCACCGTGCTGAACGAGCGCGAGCGCGCCCTGTTCAAGGAATTGGCGGATGGCTCCAGCTTCAATCCACGCGGTCATTTCGAACAGGAGATGAAAAATGGAACTCCAGGAAACTGATGCAATGTGGCTGGACGATCGTCTTGCGTTTTCATTTGCCGAACTTGCGCGCTTCTCCTGTCTGACCGAAACTGAACTGCGCGAACTCGCAGAATACGGCGCGCTGGTGCCGATCAATCCGCAGGATGCCGAGTGGACCTTCAGCGGCGATATGGTGCTTAGGGTGCAGGTCGCGGGGCGTCTGCGCGATGACCTGGAACTCGACGCGCAAGCGCTGGCGCTGGCTTTGACGCTGATGGGCCGCATCCGCGACCTCGAAGCGCAGCTGTGCAGCCTGCGTGCGCAACTGCCGCGCCGGCTTCCATAGGGACGAGTTGTTAAACAATGTCAAACAGGGCTGTGAACGTAGATTTTTCTGCACGTTTTGCAGCATGATCGGGCAGCCAGTTTATTCCGTGAGACGCGCATGATCAGCCTGTTCGGAAACAAGAAGCCGGATCATCCCATGGCCGACATGAAGGAGGCGCGCAAGCTCCTTGACGAGCTGCCCACTAACGATGCCTTCAAGTGCGCGGACGAACTGACCCATTGGCTGCAATCGGTCATGGCCGAAGAAGGCTTCAAGGCGGAATATCGCGCCCAGCTGGTGCAGCTGCTGGACGAAACCGCGCAAATTCATGTGCGCAAGCTTGCACGCGACTACATCGCATCGCCGCGCCTGGCGAAATTCCAGGAGATGCGCCTGTGGAAGGCGATATACGAATACTGGCGCGAGGCGGGGCTGGCCTACGCCGGCTGCATCGAGCTGTTCGCCAGCGGCGCGAAAGGCGCCGATGCGCTCAAGGGCAGCATGCCGCTGTTGCTCGCGCGCGCGCTGCGCGCGCTCACCGCGCAGATGAAATGGATGTACCTGCGCTACGGGCCGATGGATCCGTCGGTGTGGGGCACCGTCGCCAAGGTCTATGCCTTCGCGGAAACGCGCAAGTTCGCGCAATCCGCGGTGACGCTTTATCCAGGTATTCCGGGCGAATCCACGCCGGAGCAGGAATTCCTCAAGGCGGTCATGCTCTGCGCGTCCTCGCCCGACAGCCTGCTGCCGCTGGAAATCGAGCTGTGCGAGCGTCTGATCGGGCACTTTTGCGCCTCGTTCACCCTGCGCCTGGACCTGCAGCCGGACATCGCCTACTGGATCGATCTCGCCGCCGGCCAGGCGCCGCTGCGTCTGGCGCGCCCGCCGCAGCACGCACCTACGCTGCGCTTCTTTGCAGCCGGCAAGGCGCTGGAGGAGCTTGAATCCCTGATCGACACGATCAGGGCCACGGGCAAGGTTCCGGCGCAGGTGAATCTGGGCGGAACGTATCCGGCCGACAACGTGCTCGATGTGCTCGACCATCTGGCCCTGTACTGGTCGCCCAAGCCGCCTGAGCGCAAGCATCAGCGCCAAAAGGTAAAGTCGCGGCTCAACGTCGTGCACGGTTTCGACGGCGTGCTCAGCGTGTTCGGCGCCGGGCCCGGCGACAATGCCGATACGGAAACCTGGATCGTGGAGGATGTCAGCGCCGGCGGCTTCGGCGCCGGCATTCCGGAAATCAAGGGCGAGTGGCTGAAGATCGGCTGCCTGCTTGGTCTGCAGCCAGAAGGCGGCGACACCTGGGTGCTGGGTGTGATACGCCGGCTTTACCGCGAAAGTCCGCTGAAGGGCTCGGTCGGCATCCAGACTATCGCCAGATCGGCGGAGCTGGTGCAGCTGAGCGTAAGCGGCGGCGGCACTGAAGCGGGCGTACTCATCAGCGACGGCAGCGAGCCGCCCGGCGAGGCGCGCGTGCTGCTGCGTGCCGGTGTGTACGCTCCGGGGCAAAACATGGAATATGGCAAAGGGGAGGCGACCTGCCTGCTGCTGCCGCAGGGGCTGGTGGACAGCAGCGACGATTACGAACACGTCAAATTCCGCGAGATGATACGCGAGGCCGCGGGCGATGAATGAGGCGCGCAGCGCCTGACCCGACGCCCCGGTCGCCTTGCGCGGTTTGCGGACCACCCCCGCTTCCGCTTCCGCGTCCGCGCTAACAGCGC
>JAKAIH010000417.1 GCA_021825225.1 Pseudomonadota bacterium | reverse complement strand
TTGATCGGCGTTTCGGCGGCGCTGACGCTATCCGGCATTCCGTTCAACGGCCCGATCGGCGCCGCGCGCGTGGGTTACGCCAACGGCCAGTACATCCTCAACCCGACCGCCACGCAGCTGAAAGATTCGAAACTCAACCTGGTCGTGGCCGGCACCGAGCACGCAGTGCTCATGGTGGAATCGGAAGCGCAGGAACTGTCCGAGGAAGTGATGCTGGGCTCTGTGATGTTCGGCCACCAGCAGATGCAGGCCGCGATCCAGGCGATCAATGAACTCGCGGACAGCGCCGGCAAGCCGCTGTGGGACTGGCAGCCGCCGGCCAAGGACGATGCCCTGGTTGCACGCGTCGCTTCGCTGGCCGAAGCCGAACTGCGCGCAGCGTTCAAGGTCAAGGAAAAGCAGGCGCGCTCGGAGGCGATCGACGCGATCTGGAAGCGCGTATTCACCGAGATCGGCGTCGGCGCCGAAGGTGGTCCGGACGCGAACGCGGCGAAGGAAATCTGCTTCGCGCTGGAATCGAAAATCGTGCGCAACCAGATCCTCGACGGCGAACCCCGCATCGACGGCCGCGATACGCGCACCGTGCGCCCGATCAGCATCCGCCTGGGCGTGCTGCCGCGCACCCACGGCTCGGCGCTGTTCACTCGCGGCGAGACTCAGGCCATCGTGGTCGCAACGCTGGGGACGGCGCGCGATTCGCAGATCATCGACGCGCTGATGGGCGAGTACAAGGAGCGCTTCATGCTCCATTACAATTTCCCGCCGTACGCCACCGGTGAAACCGGCCGTGTAGGCTCGCCCAAGCGGCGCGAGATCGGGCACGGGCGCCTGGCCAAGCGCGCGCTGCTGGCGACGCTGCCCTCGGTGGAGGAGTTCGGCTACAGCATGCGCGTGGTGTCGGAAATCACCGAATCCAACGGCTCAAGCTCGATGGCCTCGGTATGCGGCGGCAGTCTGGCGCTGATGGACGCGGGCGTGCCGATGAAGGCGCACGTCGCCGGCATTGCCATGGGATTGATCAAGGAAGGAAATCGCTTCGCCGTGCTCACCGACATTCTCGGCGATGAGGACCACCTTGGCGACATGGACTTCAAGGTGGCGGGCACCGATAACGGCGTCACTGCGCTGCAAATGGACATCAAGATCGAGGGCATCACCAAGGAAATCATGCAGGTGGCGCTGTCGCAGGCGCGCGAAGGCCGCATGCAGATCCTGGAAAAAATGACGAGCGTGCTGCCGACCTCGCGCTCGGACATCTCCACCTTTGCACCGCGCATCATCAAGATCAAGATTAATCCGGACAAGATCCGCGACGTAATCGGCAAGGGCGGTGCGGTGATCCGCGCGCTCACCGAAGAAACCGGCACCACCATTGACATCGAGGACGACGGCACGGTCAGCATCGCCTGCATCAGCGCCGAGGGCGGCGAACTGGCGAGAAAGCGCATCGAGGCAATTACCGCCGACGTGGAAGTGGGCAAGATCTATGAGGGCACCGTGCTCAAGCTGCTCGATTTCGGCGCGATCGTCAGCGTGCTGCCGGGCAAGGACGGTCTGCTGCACATCTCGCAAATCAGCCAGCAGCGCGTGGCGACCGTTGCCGACCACCTCAAGGAAGGCCAGATCGTGAAGGTCAAGGTGCTGGAAGCCGACGACAAGGGCCGGCTGCGTCTGTCGATGAAGGCAGTGGAGGCGGAGGCATCGCAACCAGGTGCCGCGCAACCCAGCTGATAACGGGCGCGCGATAAGTAAAAAAGGACGCTGAGGCGTCCTTTTTTATTGTGGCCGGTTGCTGCAAGCAGAAACGGGTCTCGACCATAAAAAACGGCGGCATCGAGCCGCCGTTTTTTGTTTTTAGTTCCGGCATAACCTGCCGCACAGCGGCAGGTTAGCCTTCGCTAAGAAACAGCTGGCCTACTTGGCCAGCTGTTTCTCCCTCAGTTCGTCCAGGGTTTTGCAGTCTATGCACAGCGTCGCGGTGGGGCGCGCTTCCAGCCGTTTCAGGCCGATTTCGACGCCGCAGCTCTCGCAGTAGCCGTAATCCTGGCTCTCGATCTTGGCGATGGTCTCTTCGATCTTCTTGATCAGCTTGCGCTCGCGGTCGCGGTTGCGCAGTTCGAGCGCCATGTCGGATTCCTGGCTGGCGCGGTCGTTGGGGTCGGCAAATACCGTGGCCTCGTCCTGCATGGTATGCACGGTGCGATCGATATCCTGCGACAGTTCGAGCTTGAGCGCTTCCAGGATGCTGCGGAAGTGCGCAAGCTGCTTCTTGTTCATGTACTCCTCGCCCTTTTTCGGGACGTAAGGGTGGATGGCCTTGGGGTGCAGCAATTGTTCGACAGGCATATCTAACTACTCTCAGTTCTAAAAAACGAAGGCGCTTTAATATCAGATTTCCAAGCGGCGGGCAAGTTTATATTCTTTTTCCGCTCGGCGCCACTGTATTCTGCGTTGACCGCCATGGAGCGCCAGAGTATCATACGCGTCCGCTCGGGGTGTAGCGTAGCCTGGTAGCGCGCCTGGTTTGGGACCAGGATGTCGGGAGTTCAAATCTCTCCACCCCGACCAGTGATTTGCCCGCAGCTACGCCCGGTGCGGGTGTGTTTTGCGTGACCCGCCGATGGGAGTGCCCGTAGCTCAATCGGATAGAGCACCAGCCTTCTAAGCTGGGGGTTGTGGGTTCGATCCCCGCCGGGCACGCCAGAGTCGTTCAGTGGTGGCTGTAGCTCAGCTGGTAGAGTCCCGGATTGTGATTCCGGTTGTCGTGGGTTCGAGTCCCATCAGCCACCCCAAAATTTTCAAGGTGTTACGACAGTCCTCGTAATGCCTATATCCACCACGTAGCCGAATCGTAGCTCTTGGCTGACCGCCCGCAATGACGCGCAGGCTTCCGGACATCCGGTCTACGTATTCGGCCAGGTGATCGCTGGATAGATGCGCGTGGCTGTCGATGTCGCGAGCGACATTAGCCCGGGCGCGATAACCCGGCCTTGATCACCGATGGATATAGTGTTCGAGCTGGTCGATGACGAATTGCTGTTCGGAAATGGCGTCTTTGACAAGATCGCCGATGGACAAGACGCCTATTACCCGGCCGTTGTCGATCACTGGAAGATGCCGCGCGCGCTTCTCCGTCATGAGCGCCATGCACTCTTCGTTGGTCTGGGTCGGGGTAACGCAGACCACGTCTCTTGTCATGATCTCGCTCACAGGCGTGTCGCCTGAGGATTTGCCCTTCAGCGCGACCTTCCTCGCATAGTCCCGCTCCGAGACAATGCCCACCAACCGTGGACCATCCATGACCAGTACCGCGCCTACGTCCTTGTCCGCGAGGAGCTTGAGGGCGTCGAGCACCGGCACATCGGGCCGGATCGAGATTACTCCGGACAATTTCAGCTTCAACATCTGTGCCACTGTTTTCATCCGCTATCTCCCTGTCGAATCGCGCCCTTCGGTTAAAGAGCTGCTGGCAGCTACA